>NZ_WPCD01000013.1:0-44883 GCF_009741955.1 Halogeometricum sp. CBA1124
GCGTCATCCGCCCCGCGTGAGCGTTCCCGTCTTGTCGAATGCGACCGCATCGATACGTGCCGCGGTCTCGACGTGTTCGCCGCCTTTGAAGAGGCGCCCTGCCTGCCGCCAGAGGCGATTGCTGAGGAGGACCGCCGCGAGCGTCGAGATGATGACCGCACACGGCGAGGCGGCGACCATGAGCGTCATCGCCCGGTAGAACGTCCCGGTGAACTCGCTCCCGAGGGCGAGCGGAACTGCGATGGCCGCGACCGTGAGCGCGAACACGCCGAGGACGTACGGCTGTTCGAGACGGTCGATGAGGCGTTGCGTCGGCGCTTTCTCGCTCTGGGCCTCTTCGACCATGTGGATGAGGCGGGTGATCGCCGACTCGTGGGCCCGCCGCGTGACCTCGATTTCGAGGCTCCCGCTCTCGTTTATCGTGCCGCCGAACACCTCGTCGCCGGGTTCCTTCGGCACGGGGACGGACTCGCCGGTCAGGGAGGCCTGGTCGACCGTCCCCTCGCCGGACGTGACGACGCCGTCGAGCGGGATTCTGTCGCCGGGGCGGACGACGAACACGTCGCCGACGGCGACGTCGTCGATGGAGACGGTGACTTCCTCGCCGTCGCGCAGGATCTGCGCTTCGTCCGGGCGCATCTCGACGAGGGACTCGATGGCCCGTCGCGAGCGACCGATGGCGTAGTGCTGGAGCGTGTTCGACAGCGAGAACAGGAACAGGAGCATCGCGCCCTCGAACGGGGCCCCGATGGAGAGCGCGCCGAGTGCGGCGACGATCATCAGCAGGTCGATGTCGACCGCGCGGTGGCGGAGCGTCTCGATAGCCCCCTTGAGGCCGTACCACCCGCCGAACACGTACGCGACGCCGTAGCCGGCCCACCCGAGGAGTTGCGGTCCGTCGAGCCACCCCGTCGCCAAGCCGGTCACCATGCCCACCAGCGTCAGGCCGACGAACGTCCCCTCCCGTCTGAGTTCCGAGCGGGACGTCACCTCGTCGGCGGCCGCGTCGGACGCTCCCCGAATCGAGACACCACGGTCGCGGACGGCTTCTCGAAGCAGTTCCTCGGAGGTGGCGCTCCCGTCGTAGGTGACCCGGACGCTCCCCGTTCGGAAGGAGACGTCGACGTCGTGGACGCCCGGTGTGTCGCGGAGGTGCCGTTCGAGTGCTCGCGCCCCCGATTCGCCACGACCGCCCCGCCGTTCGATCTGGAGGGAACACGTCGAGAGCGGGGGTGATTCAGTAACAGTCACGTACTCTCTCCGTACGGTGTGCGCTGATTTTGCATTGTCGGTGTTCACTGCGCCCACGTCCGACCGCGGGCGAGCGGATTCTCGACACGACGAGACTCCCTCCGGTCCGGACGGCTCAGCTGACGATAGTCACCGGAATCCGCGCTCGGCGGGTGACCCTCTCGGCGACGCTCCCGAGGAGCGCACGTCGATTCCCGAACGGCCGTGGCTGCCCATGACAATCTGGTCGACGTCGTGGTCGTCGGCGTGTTCGAGAATCTCCCGTGCCGGCTTTCCGACTTCCGTGACGGTGTCGAGTTCGATACCCCGTTCCGCCGCGAGGTCCGTGGCTCGCTGGTGGATTCTGGTCGCCTCGGCTTCCGCGTTCTCGTACCAGTCGTCGGCGACCGGGAGGCCGCCGGCCTCCACGTCGATAACCGAGTCGATCGGATTGATGACGTAAATCGAAGTGAGGTGTGCGTCCGGAAAGGTCTCGATGGCGTACGTGAGCGCTCGCTCCGAAAGCGGACTGCCGTCGACGGCGACGAGAACGTTGTCGGGCATGTGAACACGGTTCGATGCGAACCGAGATGAACGTACTGTCTACGGCTAGCGTGCCGGCGAGTCGGGGTCGGCCCTCGAGTAGGGGCCGTTCACACCAAGTCGGAGAGCCGGACCTTGGCGCGACTCGCGAGGTCGGACGGACCGTAGTGGACCAGCAGGGCGACTGCGACGACCGCCACGAGCAACGCGTACGTGCCGTATCCAGAGACCGTCTTCAGCCCGGCGACGCCAGCCAGGAAGTACCCGCCAGCGGGGTTGATACTGGCGTGATACAGCCACGGGATGAGGAGACTCCCAGTAGCGTTGTAGAGCCAGGCGAGTACGACCGCGGTGGCGAGGACCCCGATTGCGTAGGGAAGCATCGGGACGCCGGCCTGCGAGCTACCGGGGACGAAGAACAGCGGAACGTGCCAGACGAACCAGACGAGTCCGACGAGTACGCTCGACGCGAACGCCGAGAGTCCCTCTTGGAGCGCCGGCTGAGCGAACCCGCGCCAGCCCAGTTCCTCGTTCCCGCCGCCGACGAGGAACGTCAGCACGAGGCCGAGGGGGAACATCCAGAGCGCGGCGAGTTCGTCGAACGCGTAGGAGGCGTCGGTGAAGGTTACGTAGGCGATACTAGATCCGACGATGAGGAGCGGCGGCAGGACGACCGCGAGCGCGTACCATCGAAGCGGGATGCGGTAGCGGAGGTTCGACCGGAGCCACGTGCGGATGCTCGAACCCGTGAGCCGGAGCGTGAGCAGTGCACCGACGAGCGGTCCGAACCCCCCGAGCAGGATGAGCGGTGTCGTCATCGACGCGGGGACGAGGTCGAACACGAGCAGCGTCCACAGTCCCCAGGAGTACGCGAGCGTGCTCACCACGAAGAGACCGAAGGTCCGCCGGTGGCCGAGTCTCCGCACCTCGTTGTCCGTCTCTTCGGTACCGATACCATCGGTTCCAAAGCCCGTCTCGGAGTTCATACCGGAGATATATCTCCACGAGACGACATTATCGCGTCGCTCGTTCTCCGCTGGTAAGAACGACGGCGGCGTCCCACCCGGCACTCGGTCGAACGCTGACTCGGGAGCGAACCCGCTGTGAGCGCACCCGGGGAGGTGGGTGGACGATTCCCCGTGACCGACGGCCACGGGAGCGTCTTCACGTTCAGCCACCGCCGGACGCGTATCCAGCCGATACCCCCTCCCCGAACTGCGCGACCAGAGTGATCAGTTCTCCCCTCGGAGATAGGCGACGCCTGGTATCTCGCGGTGTGAGAGCGAGCGGTGACCGAAGTACGCGACGACGAGGACGACGACGAGTGACTGCACTGCTAACTGGGTCACCGTGACCGTCGCAACGGCGCTCTCGACGACGACACCGTCGCTGACGATCTCCTCCGGGGCCAGAGGCAACAGTACGTCGGCGGTGTTCGCCATCGCGTGGAGAACCATCACGATCAGCACACTCCCGGTGTTGTTGTAGGCCCACGCCAGGATGACCGAGAGAAGAAATATCCCCACGAACCAGCCGATCTGATTGACGACGGTGAATCCCGAATGAGGGGTGATCGGGATGAAGAAGTACGGGAGGTGCCAGAACGCCCAGACGACGCCGATGATCAGGCTCGCCGTGGTTGCACTGTATCGGTCGTTCAGATACGGTTGAGCGAAACCCCGCCATCCGGGTTCCTCGTTCAAACCTCCACTAACCGTGAGACCGAAGATGAACACCACAGCGACCAGGGCAGGTGACACAGAGAGTTGAGTCGGGTCGACTGGGCCACCGATAGCCACGAGAATTCCAGTCGTCACGACGATGATGGCAACAGGGATTCCGAAGGCAGCGATCCACCAGACCCAGCCGACTTGCCATCGGCCGATTTGCCGGGCCCAGGCACGAACACTCTCCCCCTGTAACCAGGTTACGACAGCGGCGCTAACGGGCGGGCCGAAACTGCCGATATAGATGAGAATCCAAGGAGTCCAACTCTCCTCCATGAAATATGCCGGAGCCGAGATGAGCCACGTGAAGGCGTACGCACCGATGACGAACGCTGCTACCGGATGCGAACTGACCCAAGGGATTCGGCTCTCAGCCATGGGAGAGAAAATCAGAAACTAACCACATAAATTCGTTGGATTTGGAGGTTGTCTAGTGCTTTTCTCTTCGCTATTGTCCGTAATGAGCGGCACTGAGCTAGTCATCCACCTCCAAGCAAATCGAGGACACATTGGTGCAAGCCGACCTCCGGTCACCATTTTTCCCTTCTGAGCGTAGCTCACTTCGCTCCGAGAGGTCAATAGAACTCGTCTAGCACGATTCGCTGGAGTGCGCCACAGATTCCTGCTTGGTCGATCGTCGAAACGTTGCCGATCACCGCGATGGTGTACGTCGGCTGGTCGTGGTGCATAGCGATAGCGGAGTAGCCCGGGATCGTCCCGGTGTGGCCGTACAGGTCCTCGCCGTCGATCCGCAGGTGCCTGATACCGAGTCCGTACTCGACCTGAGTAGTGACGTCCTCGTCGGGGGCGTCGACGAACGTTCGCATCTGCGAGAGAACGTCCTCGTCGAGAACCCGACCATCGAACACCGACCTGACGAAACTCGCGACGTCCGGTGCAGTCGAGAGGATTCCTCCGGCGGCGTACGCACTCGTCTCGAGGGTCGTCCGAAACGCCGTCAGTTCCCGCCGACCGAGGTTGAAGACTGACTCATCGTACGCGTTGGCGATCGGTGCGTCGTCTGGATAATCTAGGTAGTACGTCCGGTCGTATCCGAGCTCCGCACGCACGAAGTCGCCGAGGAGAGCCCCGTACGAGGACCCGGTCAACTGCTCTAACAGTATGCCGAGCAGGACGTAGTTCGAGTTCGAGTAACGGTGGCGAGACCCGGGATCGAAATCCAGTGACTTCCCTCTGATGATGTCGACGAGCTCTATTGGTCGCCACCGCTTCGCCGGGCGGGCGACGTTTCGGGTCGTGAACCAGGGGTCCCCAGTGTAGTTCGGCACTCCGCTCGTGTGGTTCAGGAGCATCCGCACGGTCACGTCGCCGGCGTATTCGAGATCTAACCACTCGTCGACGGTGTCCGACAGCGAGATGGCACCCCGCTGAACCTGACGCATGACCAGTGTGGCCGTGAAGAACTTCGTGACGCTGCCGATGTAGAGGTGGTGGTCGTGCGTGAGCAGGTCATCGTCGCCGTGATCGGCGTTGCCGGCGACGCCACGCCAGATGGTCCCATCGTCGACGATCACAGCCGCCTGTAACCCGGTATCCGCTCGTCGCTCGCTCGCGCGTTGGACCGCGGCCGACAGCATATCGGCTGGCACCGTCTCCGAACTCGGTCCGGAGACACGGCCGCCGGTTGCCGACGACCGCGAAATCAGGTCAGTTCGGTCCCGGATTTTCCCGAGAGAGTCGATCCGTCGTATCCACCCGCCGATACCGAGTACGCCGACCAGACCCAGCCCACCGGCCGTCTGGAGAACCCGACGACGCGTACTGCCGCTGTCGGCCTCTCCCGGTGTCTCGTCGGCCCCTTCGCCGTCGTCTGCCTCGGCCCCGGACTCATCTGAGGGATGTGACACAGACACTCACCCGCTTGGAAGTGCGCACGATACGTGGTCTGTATTCAGCGAGCGGTAAAATACGATTCCACATCACAGACGCAGTCGAGAACGAATCTGGTTCGCGACGGAGCGCTCGTTGGGGGGTGAGTTCAGAGAGAAGTGGGGTCGGAGGGATTTTGAACCACGGTCGCTCACTCCGTTCGCTCCCTGCTTCAAATCCTCTTCTGCTGTTCGACACCTCGCTACTTGCGACGAGCACACGCTCCGCGGTGCTCGTCGGTCGTAGTCTCGGAGTAGAAGTGGGGTCGGAGGGAATACAGTAACCCATAATCCCCTCTCTCACTAACGCTATCTCTGTTCATTCGAGGTCCTCCGGATGAAGATGTTTCGCGATATCGATCTGTCCTGTTTCGTCAGGCTGGCGACTCAGTTCGTCGTCGAAGTCGGGATCATCGTAGTATCGTCGAATCACAGAGGGCGTCGTTCCGGCTCGTCGAGCGACTGTCTTAACGTCAAATCCTAGATTCAACTGCCAAGTAATCGAGCACTTCGGATAGCGTGCGGGGGGCGGGTTGAGGGACATTTGCTTGCATGGTTACGTGGAACCCACTCACAGTTCGGTCGTCGTTTCCCGTGTGGGCATTCTTCCGCCATACAACGCTCCGTTGCCTCGTACATCCATCCACGAATCGTCGACCTTACTGGTCGACCTTGGCGCGACGAGAATAGGGGTTCGCGACCAGATTCGTCACGTTTGTCTATCCTCTCACGAGCGATGTAGAGATATAGGATCTCACGGGGCTCTTCCGACAAGTCAGCGTTCCGTTCGTGTTTTGAGCCCCTCTTTAGACGAGTTCCCGTGTCCGGTCGGTTACGGAATTTCAAAATCCCATCTTCGTAGTCGTCGAGGTCCAAGGCACGAATACCAGAAGAACGGCTACCGATGTGCCAAAGTACCTCAAACAAGGCGTGCCGTCGGGTCCCACGAAATGCAGCACTCTGTCGGTAGAAGGTCAATAGATCTTGAGCGTCTGTTGGCGGCAGCTGCTGGTCGGATCTCTCCACCTCATCTGTCGTCCGAATCGTGTCGATAGCCAAGTGTAAACCGAGGTCTAATACTCCCTGGGCTTCGAGGTATTTCAGCCACGTTCGCGCAGATTTCTGGCGACCTGCGACTGTCATACGAGCGTAGTCTTGGTCCAAGAGGTAGTCAGTAAACCCCCCGATCACCCAGCGCGATAACTCGTCTACAGTCTGTATACCCTCTTCAGCGGCGTACTCTTCGAAGTCGGCTAGATCCCGACGATACGTTCGTTCTGTTTCCCCTTTCCAGCTTGGCCGCCTACGGTGGATGTATAGTTCCACCGCTTCTGCGATAGTCAGGTTGTTTGGGTTTCGATTAGTCATCGCGCCTTTTGTCCATGGAGACGATCGGGGATCGACTATTGACGCAATAATCCTTATTCTCGCCCTGAGCTGTTTTCCGGTTGTTAGCAATTTTCGCTTTCGAGACTGCTGACTTGCAGAGATACGCGAATTCTCTAATTGGCGGTCGAGGACTACGGTACTCCTGACGATGGCTGTGAGATGGGCAACCGTTTTTGCCCTGCTTATCTGGTTCTAACATGGGTCGTTCGAAATCCTTCCGACGGATGCGACCGACCCCGGCGTGGTGTGACACGTCGGGTTTTCTATCCCGAATAGGGTCGGGTACAACTCATTCGATGAGCTCCCAGCGTAAATAATGCATAGTCATTAACTTGATATCCATAGTTTGTGGAGGTATATTACACGCTACTGACTTTCATTATCTCTGAAACCGGTGCAACTATGAATGACACCTCCGAAAGTAGCATAAGATGCGAAGACCGGCAGATTGGATGCGTAGTGCAGACGATCGCATTCTTGAGGTCATGCGCGATCGAGGAAACATGACTCCACGAGCGGTTTCCAGAGAAGGAGAGGTTCCCCGAGTGGACATCACTCGCGATTATGCCGGGAATCGCCTTCGGATATTAACCAAATACGGGATGACGCGCCGTTTAGATCGCGGATTGTATGCAATCACCGAAACTGGGATCGCATATTTAGATGAAGAACTTGACGCCGACCAGCTAACTACTAATGAAGACGTCGAAGAATAGGAACGCCATTGCTATTGGCTAAGATGGAATGTACTGTTTTAATTAATAGCGTCAGACATCCAGTGGCAGCATATCTCATTGAGACGAACCCCACCTCCTTTATTCCTTGGATTGAATACGATAGGAATCGTAAGTAATCTGGTAATGGCACTCACGAGAGACGTGGAACTCCGGATCCACGGACACCTACACGAGATAGGTAGAGTGAATGATGAAGAGATAGGCAGCAAACAGGGGTTTCCCTCGTCTATAGCCGGGTATGAACGGACGCTCAGAAGTGTCGCAGAATGTGCAACTGAAGACGAAGTTGACGAGACCGCCGACTATATCGAATCTACCATCAGCGAGAGTGGTGAGAGACCTCCAAACAATATAGTGCGTCGCACTGCTCGTTCAGTTGTATCTAAAGCAGGATATCCAGCCAACGAATTCCTTAACGCTGCGTAATAAGAATTCGATTTAATGCTCGGCGTTGGCAGTCACAGATGCTATCTACCTTCTTGGTAGAAAACCCATGCATATACCGAATCACAATGAGAAGTATTTATATCAGCCGTGAGGAATATAGACTTGGATCGGTCAATGTAGGAGACCCACATCGCAGTCTGTCTGAGGTTCGTCTAACTCCGTGGTAGCTTCAATAACTAGCATTCTCCGACAGAAAGTCGGCCCCGAGAAACTAAGATGCCAATGGGCTAGACTACGATGTGGTTTCAACTGGCGACAATGACTCTGGGATCGTTCTCGCCGACCTCGAACTAACGCGCAGTCTAACGATTCAGATGGCGGCGCTCAGCACGCTCGGCTTTGTCGTTGCTATCAGTCTACTGGGCGGGTTCTATCACGCAGCAACGGGCAGTCCGGCGACGCTACAGTTCGCTCCCAACGTAAGCTGGTGGACGAGCGCGCTGGACGTCCTCGTCCTCTTCGTGTTGGCGACAGTGTTCATCGTCCCCCACGAACTGTTGCACGGACTCGCCATCAGATACTACGGTGGCGAGGCGAGGTACGGCGTCGGCGTCGCGCACTTCATCCTCCCGTACGCGTACGCTACCACCGACCACGAGTTCTCTCGCAACCAGTTCGTCGTCGTCCTGTTGACGCCGCTCGTCGTGATGACTGCCGTCGGCGTTCCACTGATGCTCGTCTTCGAATGGGGATGGCTCATCGTGCCGTTAGCTGCGAACGCCGCAGGGGCGATCGCCGACCTCTGGATGACGATGACGCTGCTCGCGTTCCCCGCGACCGTTCGCCTCGAAGACCACCCCGACGGCGTCCGGATTATTGGACAGGAGCGCAACCGCCGCCCCGCGCTATCAGTAACGGCGGTCGTCTGGGATGCACTCGCAGGTGCGGCTGTCGCAGCCGTTGGCGTGTTTCTCGTGCTAGCAATCGGGGGCCCACTCGCTCTCGACGTTCTCGGTGTCGACTCCCTGACGGTCGGCACGCCGGACACGTTCTCCTTCCTGTTCGCGTTTTCGTCTTCGCCGACGGAGATTTCAATGAGCGTCGGTCCCGGCGTGGTCGGTATCGGTGCGGTCATCGGACTGGTGTACGCGTTCGTCCGGAGCTATCGGCGTACTCGTGCTACAAGTTCGGAGGTGGCGTGAACGCCGTTCTACCTGAACGAGGGATGACCGTTCGATACGGATGTGCAACTTCGTAGTCAGTTCAGTACCAACGACGAAAATAAACCACGGATCCTCCGTAGTCAGCACATTACTTCGGATAACATCCATGTCGTCTTCGTCACCCTCTGAATCTAATACGACACGCGACACGACGCAGTAAACACTATAATTCAATCGATAGCTGTGACACAAGCAACGTCAGAATTACCAATTAGTGTATACACACTTACATTCGATGCTCCGACGTGTCAAGGCTATCCTCTGGAATGAACAGGTGCACCGACCACGCCTTCTCTGGCGTCTCCTCGCACTGATCGCCGTAGTTGCGTTGCTGGGTACCTTCGCCTCGGTAGCCGTTGGGTTCGTCTCGGGCGGGCCGATCGAGTCGTTACTCGTACTGTTCTCACCGGGGCAACCGATAGAACAGGCGATCATTGCGGCCCGAAATCTCCTGTTCGTCTCGACACAGTTGTTGGTGATGGTCGGCAGCGTCTATCTGGCCGGGCGATTCGTTGACCGGAGGCAGTTTCGAGACTTTGGGTTCCGATTCGACAGCGCGTGGTGGATAGATCTCGGATTCGGACTCGCGTTGGGAGCCGTGCTGATGACGGGAATATTCATCGTCGAACTGGTGGCGGGATGGGTGACGGTGCGAGAACTGTTCTACATCGCCCGCCCCGACTTCGCGTTCTGGCCCTGGTTCGTGTGGGGATTCCTCACGTTCGTTAGCGTCGGCATCTACGAGGAACTCCTGTTCAGAGGCTACCTCATCACGAACCTCTCCGAGGGATTCACGTGGTTCCGACGCGTCGAGACTGCGAGTGCAATCGGTCTCGCAACGTTCGTTACCGCAGTCTTCTTCGGTGTCGCTCACGCGGGTAATCCGAATTCGACTATCGCCAGCGCGCTCGGAATCGTCCTCGCGGCATTCATGCTCGCGGCTGGCTACGTCCTGACTGGCGAGTTGGCCATCCCGATCGGTATTCACATCACGTGGAACTTCTTTCAGGGGGTCGTCTACGGATTTCCGGTCAGCGGCACGACGAACGGCGTCTCGCTGATCGCCATCGACCAGTCGGGGCCTGCCGTGATCACCGGCGGTTTGTTCGGCCCCGAGGCGGGAGTCATCGGCGTCGTTGCCACGCTGATGGGTATCGGTTCGATAGTTGCCTGGGTGAAATGGCGTGGTCACGACATTCGGTTCGACAGGTCGATCATCGTTCCCGAACTGCGTCAATCGCGATCGGAATCGGCCGAAGAACCGTAGTGAGTGTACTTAACCGTCGCATGAATCACCGTGGTCGTGAACTTCCGTTCATCCTGTCGCCATCGACCGCTGTAACGGATCTGCGTGCCAGTAGATACTAGCAAGATAGCAGACTAACTCCAAAATCTGTTTTTCCGTGAGAGACCACCGTTATCAGGCCGAATCTGACTTGATTTGATGGAAAACGCCGCTCCGGTGGCTCTTCGCCGCAGAATCGATCGCTGCGATAAGCCCATTTTCGAAATCATAAAGCTTCACTCCACGAAGCGATTCTGTTCTCGAAACTCGGGAATCTTCGGGCGTCTAGAAGGCTCTTGAGTACGTTTCTTCCGACATGAGACCGATGAACGAGTGGTTCAAACCCGAGAAACTCACCAAGTACTACTTCGCCGTTGAGGCGATACTACTGTCTGCAATTCTCGTCGTTGTTGGCGTCTTGGCCGTCACCGGCATTCTCTTCGAGATGGAGTCGTGGGTCCTACTCGCTGGTGGCGTACCGCTGGCCGTCGCGTTCGCGTTCCTTACCTGGTGGATACCTGCGTTCTACCGAAGCGCAGACTACAGGCTCACGGACGACGAACTTGAGTACCGTCGCGGTGTCTTCTTCCAGCAGAAGACGACCGTCCCCTACAACCGCATCACGAACGTCAATGCCGCTCAGGGTCCGCTTCAGCGCTTCGTCGGCGCTGGGTCAGTCGGCATCCACACCGCTGGCTTTGGGGGTCAGACGGGCGCCGAACTCACAATCGATGGCGTCGAAGACTACGAAGATATCAAAGACCAAATTCTCGCCAAGGTCCGGCGGCGGGAACCGCAAGCGACCGAGAGCGAGGATGCCCTCGAGAGACAGGCCTCTGGTACCAACGTGGAGTCAGACTCGCAAGCCCTCCTCGCCGAACTCCGTACCATTCGGCAACTTCTCGAACAAGGCCGATCCGCCTGACTTCCTCAATCTGCGCTTTCGCTCTCTTCACGGTGCTTACGACCCGTCATTATGACCGTACCGCTCATGAGGTGACTGAAGAGACCACCGACGCCTGACCCGACGAGGAAGCCGTGGAGTAGAGATCCATCGACCATCCAGCCCACGAGTGTTCCGAGCAATCCACCGACGAGAAGACTGACTAACAGCGTGAACGCTCCCAGGCGGAGTTCCCAGTTTTCGGCCTGAAGATTCGATTCGGCGAAGCGGCCCGCGAACCCTCCGACAACGAGGCCCCCGCTCACGTCGAGTCCGACCACGATTCCAAGCTGAGAATCGACACCTGAGACGGTCGCGGCTGTCGCCCCAACGCCGGCACCGAGTGCGATTCCACTCCCGGTCGCGTACTGTTGGATTGGGGACACTATCGTCGAAAGACGACTCGAATGAAAATAAAGTGGCCGGTTCACCTGCTACCTTACCGTAGTATCAGTGTGAAGCGAACTCGGCTCTGTTGCCGTATTCACTCCCTGTAGTCCGCACAGCGTCTCGTAACCGGTGCACCGCTTGTATCGACAGATACCTTCAATTACGAGCAATTGGATGAACTCACGGCCGATTCAATCGGAAGTAGCTGACCGACTTACTCTGTACCTCCAATGGTTTGCGGCCGAAAGTCTGTCGTTCGTTCTGTCTTCGCCCACAGCCGGTACAGGACGACGGTGACGATGATCAACGGGTAGACTAGAAGCCCGAGTTCTGTCACCGGTGCTCCAGTCTCGCCGACTACGAAGATGGGATTGAGATCCAGCGTCCCGTGGAGGAGCCCGACGAACACGATATTCCGCGTGAGCTCGTAGAGCGTTCCGAGGATGACCGTGTAGATTGTCAGCGCTAACAGAGCCGGAATCATCTCCGGGCCCACGATTCCCCTGACGGCGATCATCTGCGGGAGATGCCAGAGCGCGAAGAACACGGCGGCGAGCACAATCCCGGCCGCCGTACGGACGCGGTCGGTCCCCCCACCGGTCAGGGCGACGAGTTTGTTCTGGAAGTAGCCGCGGAACGCGAACTCCTCGGCGATGCCGACGAATATCCATAGCGTGATCGCCATTCCGGCGACTTGGGTAGGAGAGGCGCCGACCGGAAGTCCGTTCGTCGGGCTCGCAGGCAGTCCCAACGTCGCCTGCTCATCGCGGAACGCCAACAGCGCGTACGAAAGCACGTTGATGACGAACCAGATTACGACGACCGAGACGGTGCCGGAGACGAGCCGATTCCGATCGAGTCCGACATCCCCCGCCGAGAGGCCCTCCCAGCGAAGCACTCCCCATGCGAACACTGCGATACTCGTGATTGCTGTTGCCGTGAAGAGCCTGTTCCAGAACGGCGTGCGTGGGAGCAGTTGGTCGGCCACGACGAACAGTACGGGCACGGCAAACGTGGAGACGAGGAAGAACACGAGGACAGGCTTGAGTGAGGAGGTGAATGAAAGGCCTGTGGCCGAAGAAGCTCCTGTCCGGTCACTGCTCTGCCTCTGCGTCCGAGATTCGTCGAAGGTGGTCATGTCTAGAGATAGTGTCGATTCGATACTAAGTCGGGACTCTGGGTCTCGATTTGTGAGAATTCAGTACGAAGATCAGGCAGCGGTTCCTAACGGCAGCGTCTTCTCAGGAGCCGGTAACCGAATCCAATAGTTATTATCCGCGATGACGGATTTCCCGTCATGACTCGTAGCTCTCCTTCAGATAGTCTCGGACAGAAGCGAGGAGACTCTGACGAGTTAGCTATCGAAACGAGAGGATTGACCAAGCGGTTCGGCGGTCATGTCGCAGTTGACCATCTCGACCTCGCGATTCCGAGGGGCCGCCTCTACGGGTTCCTCGGTCCGAACGGGGCGGGAAAGACCACGACGATGCGGATGTTGACGACCTTGATGCCGCCAACGGAAGGAGCGGCAACGATCATGGGGACGCCGCTCACCGATCGTGAAGTCGTCACACGCCATCTCGGATATCTCCCCGAGGAGCCACCGCTCTACGAGGAACTCACCGGGAGAGAACAACTCTCGTACGTCGCCTTTCTCCACGACATTCCAGACAATACCGCAAGCGACCGCATCGAGGAGCTCCTGACTCGTCTCGATCTGACCGCCGATGCCGACCGATCCATCTCTACGTACTCCAAAGGCATGCGACAGAAAATCGGCCTGATCCAGGCGTTGCTCCACGAGCCAGCCGTGCTCTTCCTCGACGAACCGACGAGCGGACTCGATCCCCGGGCGGCGCGGACGGTGCTGGATGTCCTCCATGACCTCGTCGACGAGGACACGACGGTGTTCCTCTCGACGCACATCCTCTCGGTCGTGGACGAACTCGCGGACACCATCGGTGTCCTCCACGAAGGACGGCTGGTGGCTGAGGGCTCGCCGGCCGACCTCAAGCGACGCGCCGAGACAGGCGAAGAACGGACCCTCGAACAGGCGTTCCTCGAGGTGACGGCTGACCACCGAGCGGAGGAGGGGGAAGAATCGGTCGAGGCCCCGTGATGAGTGCGCTAAGCAAGGACGTTCGACACGGACTCGGAATCGCACGTGTCGAACTCCGGCGCTCGGTCCGGAAGTCGTTCGGCACCCGCAAGCGCCAGCTGACGGTTCTCGGCTTCGTCGCGCTCTTCAGTCCGCTGCTGTTCTTCTGGGGTCAGATCGCGTACACCGCGGGTCGAGAGGCCGCCAGAGAGGGAACTGTCCCGCTCGACGTCCTCGGCGTCCAGCTATCGTTGCTCGTCCTCGTGTTCGTCGTCATGGGTGCCCTTCGCGTCGTCCAGCAGGGACGGCCCGAGGGAGACAGCCTCTTACTGACGGCCACGACTCCGCGAGCGGTCCTCGTTGGGCTCACGGTCCACTCGGCTATCCAGCTCGTCGGGTTCGTCTTGTTTCCGACGCTCCTGTTCGCAGGGGGCTTCGCACTCGGTGCGGAGATGCCTTCGATTCTCCTGACGACCGTAGTCGCGGTGATTCCCCTGTTCACGGCCGTGACGGTGAGTGGAACTGTCGTGGGGCAACTGGTCGTACTCGGGTTACTCGAAAGCGGGGTACTCAGGAAGGCGAGCCGCGTTTTCGGAGTCGTGCTCTTGCTGGTGTTGATGGCGTTGAGCTACGCCGCGATGGCACCAGTGATGGGCGCAGGCGAGTCGCTCGCCCCACTCGCAGTCGTTGCGTTACCTGCGATCGAGTACCTCGCCTTCGTGTTCGTCGGGACACCGCTCGGCCCGCCACTCGACGTGGGTTCCGTCGTCGTCGGAGCGTCTGTCGTCGCGAGTATCCCGGCGCTATTCGTCGTGGCTACCCGGCTCGCGCCACGACTCTGGTTCGCCGACGCAACGCCGACGGGCCTGATACAGCGCGACGCACTACCTACTGGTGTCGTATCGAGACCCTCCGACGACGACTCGACGAAACACCACGGGCAGGCGTTCCCACCGCGAACCAGGCCACGACCGTTGTCGATCGCGCTCGGACTCTGGATCCGCTGGCTGCGGATACCCGTTCGCTTCTCCGTGCTGTTTCCGCTCGTGATCGTCCTCGCCACGGCGCTGTTCGGGGCCGTCAACGATCCAGAACAGGTGCCGCTCGTGGTGGGAGGAGTACTCGTATTCGCTGGCGTCTACGTCTCCGGGGCGGCCTTCGGACTGAACCCGCTGGGAGAGGCGGGCGAGATGCGGACCGTGGAGTTCCTCTCGTCGACCACGTCGCGCACGCTCGTACTCGGGCACCTCCTCGCAGGTCTCATCGTCGGAACGCCGATTGCCGTGGTCGGGACGGTCATTCTGTCGGTCGCCGCGGACCTCTCTGTGCCCGTCGCGCTCGCCGTCGGACTGCTGGCCGTGGTGCTGACGGTCACGAGCGGTTGCGTGGCGGTCGCTATCGGCTCGGTTCTCCCATCGCGGGACGCCCAGCGAACCTACCGGGGCTACGAGGTGGCGACGCCCAGCCAGTGGGCCCTCGTCGTGTACATGGTCACGGCCGTGTTTCTCTCCGTTATCGCAGGAATCGGGGCGTTTCTGGTTCTCCTTTCTACGGATCCTGGAACGAGCGCTCCGCTCTTCGTCGTCGCATCGGGCGTCGCTGTTCTCGTTCTATTGGCCGTCGGGTATGCCGGTTTCCGTACCGCTGTCACTCGGTTCGGAGCGCCTCCCTACGAGAGGGGGGAAGACCAGTCCGAAGATTCTCGACGGGGAACGCCGAACGCCGAGGATACGGACGAATCGGCGCTGGGGCGGGCGGGGACACCCACTTTCACTCCAACTCAAGAGGTCAGAGGCCTCGTCCTCCTCGGAGCGTTCGTCGTCCTCCGGGCTGTCGCAGCTCGTGCGTGGGCTCGGTACTTCCCCGGCGGTTACAGTACCGACCCGGTCTTCCTGGGCTTCCTGGGCGGAATCTTCCTCGTTCTCTCCGTCGGTCTCGTCTATCTCGGCTTCACCCGTTGGGTGGGCGTCGACCTCCGAGCGTGGTGGTTCGACCGCCGGCAACTCGGGGGCGACCTCGGGTGGGGAGTCGTCGGTATCGTCCTCGTACTCGTCGCCACCGTCGGCGGCGTGCTCGCCCTCACTTTGGTCTTTCCGGGACTTACACCCGTCGAAGAGGCAGGAGCCGCTCCGTCGCCGACCGTCACGGGGGAAGCGGTGGCCGGATTCGGTGTGAATCTGCTTCTGGGCTGGTTCTTCGGGTTCGCGATTGCCGCCTTCCAGGAGGAGACGCTGTTCCGAGGGTTCCTTCAAGGCCTCCTCCAAGATCGGTACGGACGCAGCGTCGCGATTGTCGGTCAGGCGACGATCTTCACACTCGCACACCTCGGGTACTACCCCGTTTCGGCGTGGCCACTGCTCCTCGTGGTGTTCCTCGTCGGCCTCGTCACCGGGTGGCTCGTCGACCGGCGTGGGACGCTCCTCCCCGCCGGCATCGCTCACGGATTCGTCGGCTGACGAGGTACTTCCTGTTCACATCGACCTTCCGTCCGCGTCGCTTCGAGACGTAGCCGAGTCGCTCTCGAAGGGTCAAGCGGCCAATCGTCCGGAAGAACTCCAGAACTGCGGCCATACGTATGGCTGGCGGAGTGGATGCGACAACTGTACACGGGTACGATAGCAGCACATACTGACCCGTTCTCGGCTACTGAGAACCGCTGTACAGATAGAGGATAGCTGGGCGACAAGTTACGCTTGGTGAAGACGAATGAGCACCGAACTGTCAACTCCAACCACCGGTGGACCAGCTATTGAGCGCCGCCCAGACCGCCTACGCGCGATCCTCGTTGCTGTCGGTCTCACGCTGGCTGCGGTTGCGATGACCGCAGTCATGGGTATCCCACTCGGTGTTCTCGTGATCACGTTAGACGTGCCTCTCAGTTCGGGCCTGTTCCTGATCGGACTGTTCGTCGGGAACGCTATTGCGTTCGGCCTAGTCGCGGGAATTTACTTCTACCGATGGGGCGAGAACCCCACCGTCGCAATCCCTCGGACGGAACTGCGACTGATCGTTAGCGTGGCGGTCGTCTCGCTCGTCGTCGGGCTCGCGTACCCCGTTGCAGTCTCGTTGTTCGGCCTCGGAGCGCCGAGCACGCTGGTCGGTAACGCGATTCTCGCGGAGCCGTTGTTCTTCTTGGTGTATGCCGCGCTGTCGATTCTCGTCATCGCACCGGCCGAAGAGTGGCTGTTCCGCGGCGCGATTCAGGGCCGACTCCGCCGTGCGTTCGGAGCCCGCGGAGCTATCGTGGGCGCGAGCGCGCTGTTCGGGTCGCTCCACTTCTTCAACATCTCCGGTGGTCTCCTGCCGGCGGTCGTGGGCGCGTCTACAGTGTTCGTGGTCGCGATGCTCTGGGGCTGGGCGTACGAGCGAACCGGCAACCTCGCCGTCCCCATCCTACTTCACGGCCTGTACAACACCGGCCTCGTCACGGTGGCGTATCTCTCGATCGTTGCCGGGTTCTGAGCGCCGCGCGACGCCCTCGTCTTTCGATTCGGCCCCGGTTGACATCGGGTTCTCCCGGTATACCACCTTCGATTAGCTGGACGTTCGACGTTCTCTCCACGCGAGAACGTCCCCATCACAATATGCTTGCGGATGGCCCAGTTTTACGTGAGGAACGGCTCATGGATTCCCCGAACGTCCACTCCGATGCTCGTCGTCCGCTTTCGACTCCGGTCGTCGTCGGACTGCTTCTCGCGCTGTTTGGCATTCCACTGATCGGTGAACTGAACTTCGCCACCCGGTTCGGTGTCTCGACCGTGGGGGCGTACCTCGTGAGCGACCTGACCAAGTGGGCGGTGGTCGCAGGCCTGATTGCGCTCGTCGTGTTCTGGGAAGACCGCCCGCTAACCTCCATAGGGCTCGAGATTCCAGACATTCGCCAAATTGCGGTCGCTATTGGCGTCGGTCTCGGCGCCGTCGTGCTGGGGTTGCTGGCGACGGGAGTCGCGGTTGTCTCACTAGGTCTGGGACAGCCAGACGCGCTGTCGGCGGTCAGTCGACTCCCTCTCTGGGTGAAAGTAATCCTCGTTGTCACGGCGGCTATTACGGAGGAACTGGTGTGGCGTAGCTACTCGATCGAGCGACTGACCGAACTGACTGGTCGGGTGTGGGTGGGGGCGGCCGTCAGCGCGGTCGTTTTCCTCGCTATCCACTTCCCGGCGTGGGGACTGATAGGCGCAATCCCCCAAGCGGTCTTCACGCTCGCACTCGTCGGCGTCTACGTTTGGAGTCGGAACGTCGTCGTCAGCGTCGTCACCCACGGCGTCATCAACGCGCTCATGATTCTCGTGCTGCCAGTGGTTCTCTGAGACGAGCACCACCACCGGTGCTCTGTGCGTATCCCAAGACCGAAGTTGTCGAGAGACGACAGATTCGACTACGTCGCTTTTGGTTACGGACAGAGCAACTCATGACGAGACAACTCCCGTACCCACCTACCAAGTAGTAAGAATCGTCACACGAACTCTCCCGGTTCGTCACTAACAGTTACCCGTGAGCTCTCCCGACGAACCACCGTCTCTCGCCGACCGTTCGACACCTCCACCGAGTCCCGTTCGACTCGTCGCCACGGGCCTCGTCGCGGCAGCAATCGGTATCGCGAGCACGATCATCGTCGCCGCGACCACGGTAGCAGTTCTACCCGATACCCTCGTCGGCGTGGGATCGCTCGTCGCCGTCGCTGTCGTTGCGGGTCCGGTCGGTCTCGCGGTCGGTATGCGGTCTCGCGAGCACTGGATCGGACCGACGATCCTCGCGGGAGGGCTGCTCGGGGGCTTCCTGTACCTTCGCGGTCAGGCGTTCGTGATGCAGGGTCAACCAATCTCGTATCCGCTCCTCTTCGGGCTCCCTGGGGCCGCCCTCTCTGTTGGGAGCACTCTTGGAGGTGGATGGGTAGGTAGTCGTGCTACCATTGTTCGTCGACTCGCACCGTCGCGGCTGTCGCCCCTTACTCGCGCGGGGCTAGTCGGTGCCGCCGGTTGGACCGTCGTCGAACTCCTCTTCGGGGTCGGCGCGGCCGCGACCATCGGATCGACAGTCGACAACACGTTCGTTGTCGTGCTCGTCGCGACCACCGTTGGCTTTCCTTTTGCGGCCGGGGTTGTAGTGTGGTACGGCCGTCGTGCCGGAATCGCTCGCGAGGACTTGGACTATCGGACCACTAAACGCACCGTAATCGTTGGAACAGCAGCGGGGCTTGCGACCGCCCTTGCCGTTCAGGCCACCGGATTCGCCGTCACGTCGGTAGCCGGGACGGAGGCAGCGAACGCTGCGTTCGGCTTCTTACTCGCTGACCTCGAAGCGGGAGTGTGGGTGTTGGTGCTGTTCACGTTCGCACACGGGGTCGTCGCTCCTTTGACCGAGGAACTGGCGTGGCGCGGCATCGTTCAGACGGCACTGGTTGAGGCGCGTGGACCAGTGATCGGTATCGCCGTCACCGCGGTACTGTTCACAGCCAAACACGCAATACTCGACGCGTCGTTCGCACGGGTACCATCCGTTCTCGTTCTTGCTGTCGCCCTCGGTCTCGCGCGACACCGATGGGGAACGATCGCGAGCACGATCATCCACGTTGTCGTCAACCTCGCGAGCGTTCTCGGACTCGCGATACTCGTGTTCGGGTAACGTGGTCGGTTCGCTGATGTCGTCGGTCTCAGGACCAAACCGACACTGGTTCTTGATCCAGTCACTGACTTACCAACGTAGCGCCTGTCTAGCCCACCCCCGTAGTGAGTCGCCAGCGGTCGTTGGAGTCTTGCCGATCATCCGCCTCTGTCGGGATACGCGGAGAAACGAGGTCAGGCGTGCAACTCCCGAGCCAGACTCGACGAGAGCAGTCCGGCACAGCGTCTATCGGAGCACACATTTTTGTCGCATGGCATACAATTCCTCGGCCCGAGGTGACTCGATGACTTATAGCGCCCGCGCTTGCTGCGTCCGTATTGTCGACGAAGGTGAGAGGAACTCCGAGCGGGACGATGGCGACTGAGGAAGCGTCGGGCATCGGAGAAGACGTCCCAGTCACGCATATCGCCGCGTTCGTCGCTGTCACTCTCACCGTGAGTGGAGCGGTTGCGGCAGCAACGATCGTCGACACGGTCTCCGGCGTGACGACGATTCCGATCATGATCACGCCCGCGCTGATGGCCATCGTTCTCCGTCGGGTTCAGGGTCAGTCCGTCCGGCGGACAGTCGTCGGGTCGCTCCGAGGGACGACGCTCAGATCGGTGGCGTTCGCGGTCAGTTTTCCGGTCGTCTTTATCGCCGTCGCCGCCGCCGTCGCGCTCACGAGCGGACTCGGTACGTACAATCCCGGAGGCGGTGAATTCAGTTACGTTGGGCCACTGTTCCTCTTTCCGGTATTCCTGCTGTTTGCAGGGGTGCTCAGTTACGGTGAGGAACTCGGTTGGCGGGGATATCTCTTGCCGGAACTCACTGACCGAGTCGGTCCGGTGGCGGCCACCGTGTTAGTGGGTGTCGTCTGGGCGCTGTATCATTTCCCGGCGCTGTACTTCGGCGCACAGGCGACCGGTCTCGGCGACCCAGTAACGACGTCGGTCATTCAGATGGGTGCGGTGTTGGCCGTCGCTGCGTTCCCCTTCTCGTACGCCTACTACATCTCGGACGGGAGCGTACTCCCCCCGGTGATACTCCACCTGACGTGGAATCTCCTCAATCCGTTTGTACTTGGGAACGTCTACACGAACGTCGAGGGATTCATCGCCGGACAAGTGATCCTGATCAGCGGCGAAGGGTTACTCGGACTAGTTATCGGAATCCCGACACTCTTTGTGGTTGCACTCCTCATTCGCCAGCGACGGTTCTTTGGGACTGCCGTGCGGTCCGACGGGTAGCGCGTCACCGCCGTGGGTTTTCGCGGTATCGCCGGTTCCAGTCGTTTCGGGCTTGTTTATCCGGGGTCACACCCACGTCCCGATACCGGGCCAACTGTTCGTAGGAGCGAGTCGACCTTCTTCTCGATCCGGAGTCGACGAACCTTCGCTGTCTTCTTGATAGCGCTGTCCCGGATCCACGCGACGCCACAGCGCATACAGACGACTGCGAGCACGTTCGTCCGAACTCCACGGTCTGTCCGCACGAGTTACACAGAAACGGATAGGCTTCGCCACTGTCGTCGCGAGCGTTGTTCGCATATCCAGCGGGACCGAACCCGGGAAGCAACGACTCCTGTTGGCGGAAGTCACCAGCGAAGGCCTCGCGGACTTCTGCGCGAGAGCGTGGGTTACTCCACGACCAGAACTGACGCTGTTCAGGATCGTCACTGACGGTGTCGACGTCGAGGCGTGCGAGCGTCCGTTCGATGACGTCAATGACGCGGTCGGGGTCGGCGCGACGACCGCTTTCGTCCGACCATTTGGACTCCTCGTCGGAGTCCGTCACCGGAGAACACCTCGGATACTCGGTGAAGGAGAAGCAGCATACAACGGGCGCTCAGAGGGGTAAGAGTTAAGATAGTAATGGGGTCGGAGGGATTTGAACCCCCGATCGACTGATATCTCCGGTCTGCGCCTCGGAACTCCAGAGGGTCGTCAACACGACCGATGATCAGTCGGTCGCTCGGTATATCAGTCTGGAGTTTCGTCCCGGGCGCGTCGCCTCTGGAGTCAGTCGCCATGCCGGGCTTGGCCACGACCCCGCGCTGCATCTCCTCGTATGGCGATTCGACTTAAAGGAATTTCGATTGGCGGTCGCCGGTCTCAGTCTCGGTCGGCGTCGGACCAGTCGCACTCCTGGCACTTGTACGCGGTGACGAACTCGGTCACGCTCGGCATGTAGCCCACGGAGATGACGTTCTCGCCGCACTCCGGACAGTCCATCTCGGCGTCCTCGATGGGTTCGGCTTCGAGCGGCTTCTCCCCCTCGACCAGTTCGGCGAGTCGTTCGGGCGTGACCATCCGTCCTTGGACGACACGATTGCTCATACGCGGTGGACGGCCGGGACGGTGGTAAGTCCTCCGCGTTCGTGAGAGAGTAAAAGAGTCGGTCAGGTCAGAGCCACGGCGCGCGCGAGTCGCTCTCGGCCGGGTAGCCGTAGCCCGCGTCGCCACCGCCGTCCTCCGCGTCGTTCGACACCTCGTTCTCGGCGTCGGACGCCGACTCGTCGCGGTTGCCGCCGTCGGCGACGGCCGAGGGAACGGGCACCTCGCTCGACTCGACGGGGTCGTCGTCGGATTCGAGTCCGTGGTCGTACTCCTCGACCGACTCCGCGGCGGCGGGGTCGTACGCGAACAGGGCCGTCACGCCGAGGACGCCTAGCGCGATGGGGCGGTCCGTGGGGAGGACGCCCAGCACGTCGATGGCGAGCATCCCGAGCGCGACGGAACTGCCGAAGCGGAAGCGGTCGATGTCGACGGCGCCCCGCAGGCGCGGGCCGAACAGGGCAACGGCGAGGGCGAACGCGACGCCCGTCCCGGCCGCCGCGACGGCGTGCAGGATGACCGTCGGGTCGGGGTTCAGTATCAACTGCGCGCCCGACGGTTCGAAGCTGGCGACCAGCCCGAGGCCGATGATGACGCTCGGCGAGGGGAGCTTCTCGCCCACCTCCGAGGACGCCGTCTTCGCCGCGACGGCGAGGATGACCAGACCGGCGAAGCGGTGGAACACCTCGAAGTTCAACAGCGTCTTGATGGTCTCGGCGAACGCCGCCTCCACTCCGGCGACGGGGAGCAGTACCGCGCCGAGGATGAGGACGGAGGTCATCTGCTCGCGGCGCGTTCCCTCCATCTCGGCGAGGATGACGGCGACGGTGGCGGACCCGCCGAAGATGAGCAGTCCGGTCTGGACGATGCCGACCGGGGTACTCAGCGCCCCCGCGATGACGAGTGCGGGGAAGATGCCGTCGACGAGAGGCAGGGCCATCACGGTGGCCAGGAGGCGCGTCGCGCCACCCACCTGCTGCTCGAGGCGAAGTGCGACCGGGTGTTGTGAGACGCTCATTCGATGCTAGCGGCCGTCACCATCGGCCAGACGGCGATACGGACGCAAGCCACGCTCGTCGGTGGCTCGTCCGAGTACTCCGAGCGTCGAGAGGGTCGGGAGACTGCGTTTCCCGAAATTAAATGTCCGCGCCATCGCTGTAATGGTAAAGAGCATGCCGGAGTCGAAACTCGTCTGACCGGCGATACGCGATGCAGCGGGACACGCGGAGTCCATACCTGCACACAAACGCAGTAAACTATTAAAATTTGTGTGAGACCGTTGGGCATGGGGGCCGATACCTTTCGGCTACATTCTTAAATCGGGCTACGATACGTCAGTTCCGGCTCGAATAACTGACGAACGTTCGATGAGCGCTGGCGGTTCGGGTGAAAATTGCGTGGGCGTCGGGTTTCGACGGCCACACCACCGCTCGTTTCGTCGTCCAGCACCACACAGATATACTCGCACGTGCACATCTGCTGGAACGTGACTGGCAATACGTTGCATAGCCGTGGTGTCTCGCAACCCTTTTGTCGGAGGAGTTTGGACGATTTACATGGCGAACGACGTTCCCGATTCAGGATCCTTCTCGGAGAAACTGCAGGTACCAGAGGCGCTGACGTTCGACGACGTGCTGCTTCGACCGATGGAGAGTCGCGTCGAACCCGACGACGCGGACGTCTCCACGCGTGTCTCGAAGAACGTCGAACTCAACCTCCCCGTCCTCTCGGCGGCGATGGACACCGTCACCGAGAGCGACATGGCCATCGGCATGGCGCGTGAGGGTGGCATCGGCGTCCTGCACCGCAACATGGACGTCGAAGCGATGGTCGCGGAGATAGAACGCGTCAAGCGCGCCGACGAACTCGTCATCCGCCGCGAGAACGTCGTCACCGCTCGCCCGACGCAGACGGTCCGCGAAGTTGACGAGATGATGGAGCGAGAGGCGTCTCGGGTGCGCCCGTCGTCGACGACGACGACGTCGTCCTCGGCATCATCTCCGGCACCGACATCCGCCCGTACCTCGAAGTCGGCGAGTCCGACGAGGTGCGCGAGGCGATGACGGACGAGGTCATCACGGCCGAACGGGAAGTGACGGCCCGCGACGCCCTCGAACTCATGTACGACCACAAGATAGAGCGCGTCCCCGTGGTGGACGACGGGGGACACCTCGTCGGACTGGTCACGATGCAGGGGATCCTCCAGCGTCGCGAACACGAGAACGCGGCCCGCGACGACGACGGACGCCTCGTCTGCGGCGTCGCCGTCGGCCCGTTCGAGGCCGAACGCGCGGCCGCCGCCGACGAGGCCGGCGCGGACGTCATCTTCATCGATTGCGCGCACGCGCACAACCTCAACGTCCTCGACAGCGCGCGCGAGATAAAACAGCGCGTCGACGCCGACGTGGTCGTGGGCAACGTCGGGACGCGCGAGGCCGCCGAGGCGGCCGTCGACTTCGCCGACGGGTTGAAAGTCGGTATCGGTCCCGGTTCAATCTGTACGACTCGCGTCGTCTCCGGCGCGGGCATGCCCCAGATTACGGCCGTCGCCGAAGTCGCCGACGTGGCGTCCCGCGAGGGCGTCCCCGTCATCGCCGACGGCGGCATCCGGTACTCCGGCGACGCCATCAAGGCCATCGCCGCGGGTGCCGACGCCGTGATGCTCGGCTCGTACTTCGCCGGCACCGACGAGGCGCCCGGCCGCGTCATCACGATGAACGGCAAGAAGTACAAGCAGTACCGCGGCATGGGCTCGGTCGGTGCGATGAAGTCCGGCGGCGGCGACCGCTACCTCAAGGACGCCGACGACGACGAGGAGTTCGTCCCCGAAGGCGTCGAGGCGGCGACGCCCTACAAGGGCACGCTCGCCTCCGAACTCCACCAACTGGTCGGCGGCATGCGCTCCGGGATGGGCTACGTCGGTGCCGAGACGCTGCCCGGGTTCAAGGAGCGAGCGGAGTTCATCCGCGTCTCCAGTGCGGGCCAGACCGAGGGCCACCCGCACGACGTGATGATCACGGACGAGGCGCCGAACTACAGCCCGAAGAGCGAGTGAACGACGCACCACGCCCGGTCTGAGCGAGTGGGCCGCGCCGGCGCACACCTCCATCTCCGTCTCTCGCCCCCCGTCGTGTACGGTGGCTGTACCCGAGACGATGAACGCGCGCCTCACGGCCTGTGGGCCGAGTTTCTTCGACGGACCGTCTATTTTCGGTGTGTTACAACACCAGTAGTATCTTCGGAACAATGATGACAATTGGGGAGAGACAACAGTCCAATCCATGGACTCGACCGAGTTGCGGGACGCACTCGAGGATGCCGGCCTCTCGCAGTACCAAGCGGAGGCGTACAACACGCTTCTCACACTGGGTGCGGCGAGCGCAACGGAGTTGGCGGACGCCAGTACGGTTCCGACCGCGCGCATCTACGACGTGCTCAGAGACTTAGAGGCGAAGGGGTACATCGAGACGTACGAACAGGACAGTCTCCACGCTCGCGCGTGCGACCCGGAGACGGTGCTGGCGGACCTGCGCGGGCGAGCGTCGATGCTGGAGACGGCGGCGGACGAGATAGAGGACCGGTGGGAAGCACCCGAGGTGGACCGCCACATGCTGAGCATCGTCAAACGCTTCGAGACGGTGTTCCAGCGGGCGGCGTCGCTCGTCCGCGACGCCGAGAACGAGGTGCAGTTGTCGGTCACCGTCGACCAGTACGAGGAGCTGAAGCCGGCGCTCAGAGCGGCGCTGGAGAACGGCGCGATAGTGAAGGTGTCGCTGCACACCGACCCCGACGAGGACGCCCCGTCGTTCGAGGACACGGACTTCGAGGGCGTCGTCACGGAGGCGCGGCACCGGACGCTCCCGACGCCGTTCGTCCTCCTCGTGGACCGCACGCGCACCTGTTTCTCGCCGCACGCCCACTCGCTGAACGAGTACGGCGTCCTCGTCGACGACTACACGCTCACGTACGTCTTTCACTGGTACTTTCAGACCTGTCTGTGGGAGGTGTGGGACTCCGTCTACTCCGAACGAGGCGACGAACCGCCCCTCGCGTACGCGGACATCCGGCGGTGCGTCCGGGACGTCGAGCCGTTGCTCTCGGCCGGCGCAACCGTCCGAGCCACCGTGGACGGGTTCGACACGACGACGGGAGCGTCCGTGGAACTCACCGGCGACATCGTCGACATCCACTACTCGGGGGCGTCCGAGGCGAACGGTACGCCCGCCCTCTCCCAGTTGGCCGGGCAGGTGTGTTTCACGCTCGCGACGGCGTCGGGAACGTACAGCGTCGGTGGCTGGGGTGCGGTCCTCGAAGAGGTGGAGGCGACGCGGATCACCCTCACCGAGGTGGGCGAAAATGAAAGTTTCGAGGCCTGAATCGGTTATTACGCTCTGTAAGAATTGGGCCACAACGTATAAAACCCCTGAGTCACCACCCTTTGGCAGAGAAGATGAAGACCGGGAACGTAGACATTCACGTCGGTCTGAATAAGGGGTATCTTGATATGGCCTCGCGCTTCATTCGATGACGTGCGTGTTCCCGCAACACCACAACAATACAAATGAGTGCTGACCAGCCGCTCGTGCTCATCGTGGAAGATGAGCCGGACCTCGCCGACCTGTATGCTACTTGGCTCAGAGAGAACTGTACCGTCCGCGTCGCGTACGGCGGTCACGAGGCGCTCGACGAACTCGACGAAGACGTCGACGTCGTCCTCCTCGACCGCCGGATGCCGGACCTCTCTGGAGACGAAGCCCTCGCGGAGATACGAAATCGCGGGTTCGACTGCCGCGTCGCCATGGTGACGGCCGTCGAACCGGACTTCGACATCGTCGCGATGGGGTTCGACGACTACCTCGTCAAGCCCGTCTCCAAGGAGGCTCTCGAAGAGACCGTCGACAACCTCCTCCGCAGGAACACCTACAACGACGGCGTTCAGGAACTGTTCTCGCTCGCCTCGAAGAAGGCGCTGTTGGAGTCCGAGAAGGAGGCCACCGCGCTCGAGGAGAACGACGAGTACCAGGAACTCGATACGCGCCTCACGGAACTCCGAGAGGACCTCGACGAGACGCTCCAGCAGTTCGACGAGGAGCGCGACATCGCGGCCGTCTACCGTGACCTCGGCGACAACTCCGCGTTCGAGGACCTGAACGGCGAGTGAACGACGCGGCTGGTTCTGCCCTCCTCCGTCGAACGTTCTTCGAGTGACGACGTTCTGCCGCTAAAAACGGTCTAGAGAACTGTATATTCTCTGTAGCGGTTCCTGTGGCTTTGTTTGTTAGTAATTCGACGTAAATTGAGTTAATTTCATATCAGAACTACTCGAAAATATTCAATTACACGGCGGTTCTCGGACCATACGTCATGTCCGAAAACGACACGAACGCAGTCGCACAGTACCTCGCCGACCACCCTCGCATGATGGGCGTCCTGTTCACCATGCTGCTGCTTCTCTCGCAGGCCGGGTCGGTCGCCGCGGGGAACCACGTCGGAATTTCCGGTCCCTGATCACACCGAATCAAGACTGAACTCGTCACTCCAGTGGAGTGAATCTCCAACGACGATTGGAATAGTCTCGAGCGACAGAAATTCTTGCAGCTCCATCTCCGTAAGTGTGAATGTGTCCGCGATACCGGAAGACAGATAGTACAGTTTGTCACCCGGCAGGAACGGCTGTACCAGCGAACCCATTCCGAACTCTGCCGCCGGATACGTCCGATACAGTACCTCGAACTGATCCTCAGCCGTCCGTTCGACTTCGATAGAGTTGGGGAAGGCTGCCTGCACCTGTGCGATAGGATGCCCACCGTCACCCACGACCAGATAGTCGCTTCCAACGACGCTATCCTCACTCGCGAGGTTCAGTGAAGTCCGTATCGGGAATCCCTGATTCAATAGCCGCGCGAGCATCGACCCCACCTCGACGGCGCTGCTGTTCACCACGTCGTCGAGCGTCACGATGCCCGCGATGGCGCCGGCGCGATGAGGCTCATCCCCTGTTCGTAGGAGCGACAGGCGTTGAGCAGGAACGCGTCCATCCCGACGTCGCTCAGCGTGGACGCGTCGAGCGTCCCGTCGGCGCACTGGAAGCCGTCGGTGTCGATGTGGCCGATGTAGTGGAAGAAGTCCGTCTCGGCGGCGAGCGTCTCGCGGAGTTCCGCCCGCGTGAGTTCGTACTGGACCTGCACGTCGAACGGGAGTTCCTCGCGGGAGCCGTACACCGCCTCCACGTCGTCGCGTTCGTCGGCCATCCGCGGGTCGTTGCAGACGACGGTGATGGCGATGTCGCCCTCCGTCGGCGACCGGTACAGCCGGTTCCGGTAGGCCTGCAGGGAGGCCTTGCTCGCGCCGATGGGCGTTCCCTGTCCGAGCCACGCCTGTTCGAGGGACTCCGTGTCGCCGGGCTGGACGTAACTCCGCTCCGGCAACGAGGCGGACTGGGCCGCACTGCGCGTGAACCCGCCGTCGGTGACGCTCGGCGACGACCGGAGGAACGAGTCGACGGCCGCCGCCTGCGTCGTCGAACTCGCACCGGCGTTCGCCTCCGGCGTCCTGACGATGGCGAGGTCGTTCGCGACGAACGGGAGGAGTTCGACGTTCTCCGCCGTCGGCGTCACGTGCGTCGTGAGCTTCCACTCGGGGACGTGGGGCGCGACGGTCTCCCACGGAATCGCCAGATACGCCTCGACCTGTTCGGCCAGCGACCGGTCGTACAGGTCGGCGAAGTCGAGGCCGAGTTCCGACTCGACCGCCCGTCGCTCGTGGAGGTCCACTTGATAGTAGCCCTCGGTCCGCGTGAGGCAGTCGAGGAAGAACGTCTGTTTCAGCACTCGCGCGACCGTCCGTTCGTACCCCACGGGACCGTCGAGGTCGTACGTGAACCCGCGGTCCGTGCGGAGTCGCGGCGTCTCGCCCGGGACGACGGTCGCGCCGAGGTAGTACGAGAGCGGCGCGGCCGCGTAGACGTGGTGGTGCGTCGCCGGCAGTTCGAGCGTGACGCCCGTCTCCGGCGGCGTCAGGTCCGCCGGCGCTCTGAACTCGTTCCCGCGTTCGACCAGCGGGGGGTGGCCGCGGAGCGTCGGATACGACCGCTCGGGCGAGGTGGTCTTCAGCGCCGACCCGAGCAGCGACACCGCTCGCATCATCGACTCGGGGTCGTCCGGCGTCGTAATCGTCGCCGCCGGCCGCTTGTGGTGCGACCGGGCGCCGACGAGCACCTCCGTCTCGCCGCCGAACGAGATGCTCGTCTTCGTCGCGTCCGACGCTATCGACACCGGCGCGTCCACGCGGACGTACGTCTTCACCGGCGCGAACAGTTCCAGACTGTACGTCCCGTCGGGGAACGTCTCCGAGGCGAAGTGCTCGGTCTGGCCGAGCATCTGCCCGTCGTCGTCGCGGACGCAGACGGAGACGACGTTCTGGAGGTCGAGCCGGTCGGTTCGGAATCTGACCGCCGCGTCGGCGGGGAACCAGAACGCGCTCGGGTCGGCCGGCGTCGGTTCGACCACCGACGGCGTCGAGAGTTCGAACGTGTGCCGTTCGATGGGGTCGGAGACGACGACGCCGTCACCGCCCGGAGCGCTGTCGAGCGAGAGTTCCAGATACGTCTCGGCGCTCTCGAACGCCGGCGAACTCTCAGGATTCTCGAACCGTTCCATCATCTTCTCAGTCTCCGTTCACGAGTAAAAGCGTGTTGGTAGTTCACACTCGACAGGTGGTGAAGTCCGGACATCAGACGACGAGCCACTCCGAGGTGAGCTCTACGTCCCGGAAGTGCCACCGCTGCTGTAACTCGGTCCCGTCGAGTCGGAGTTCGACCACCGCGTCGAACAGGGGTTCGAGGACGCGAACCGCCTCGTCGTCCAGTTCGCGGGGGAGCCAGAAGTGGCCCATCCCGTCCACGGACCGGACGTGGTTCGCGAGGACGTGCGAGAACCGAAACGCCGTCTCGAGGTCGCACTCCGCGAGGAGGACCGGCAGACAGTCGAACGCGAGGCGAAGTTCGGCCGGCGCCAGTCCGCCTGCGATGCTGTCGAACTGCGCAATCGTCTTCGCGACTTCGCTACCCAACTCGACGACGTCGCCGTCGACGCGTTGCGCCAGCGGGTCCCGTGCGGGGGGCGAGTCCGTCGACGACTCGGGACCGGGGGGCGAAGCGGTCGAGTCGTCCGTGCAGACGGCCGCCGCGGTACTGCGAGCGGGCGCCTCGAACTCGACGATTCGGGTCCACTCCGGCGTCCGTCGAGGAAGTCCCTCCAATCGGCTGTCCTGACAGTCGGTGACGCCGGTCACGATGAGCCGACGTCTGTCGCCGTCGCCGAGCATCCGCGCCGACGCCCGCCGGTAGACGTCCGCCGGAACCGACCCGACGACGAGAAGTGCGCTGCCGCGCCGTTTGAGGTCGTCGAGGGCCGAAGCGAGTTCCGGAGCGTCCGACCGAGCGTCCGCCCCGCCTCCGGTATCCATTCGTCTCTAGTCACGGAACCGGTGCAAATAATACTTTGCGTATTTGATGAGTCTGAAAATCGGAGACGTCCTCGAAGCCGTTCCCGCGACTGAGAGGCTGAAGAGCCCCTGAAGCACAGTTCTTCGGTTGCAGTTGACGAATAGGACGTGGAACGCTCGCTCTCGCTGCGACGCCAGTTATCAAAGTCGATACTCAGGAGTGGGCTCGAATCCGACCACGAATGGCTGTCTCCGCACGGGTCCCGACCGTCGTCACGCCCGCGCGAAGACGGGGCGGCCCGACGGTCTACTCCCGCACGAACGATTCGATGCGGTTCAGCGCCTCTTTGAGTTCTCTCATCCCCGTCGCGTACGAGACGCGGAGGTGCCCCTCCCCGCTGTCGCCGAACACGCGACCCGGGACGACAGCGACCCTCTCGGTCTGCAGGAGGGCTTCGGCGAACGCCTCGTCGTCTTCCCACCCGGGCGGGCACTTCGGGAAGACGTAGAACGCCCCTTTCGCCTCGAAGCAGTCCATCCCCATCTCGTTGAACCGGGAGATGACGAACCGCCGCCGTCGGTCGTACGCGCGGCGCATCTCCTCGACCGCGTCGTCGCACGACCGGATGGCCTCCAGCGCGGCGTACTGCGCCGTCGTCGGCGCGGAGAGCATCGTGTACTGGTGGATGCGGTTCATCGCGTCGACGACGGCGGCGGGACCGAGGGCGTAGCCGAGGCGAAACCCGGTCATCGCGTAGGCCTTCGAGAACCCGTTGAACACGACCGACCGCTCGCGCATCCCCGGAAGCGTGGCGATGGAGACGTGGTCGTCCTCGTACCGGAGCGCGGCGTAAATCTCGTCGGAGAGGACGAACAGGTCGTGTTCGCGCGCGAAGGCGGCGACGTCGGCGAGTTCCTCGCGCGACATCACCGCGCCCGTCGGGTTGTTCGGGTAGCAGAGGACGAGGACGTCCGCCTCCGCCGCGCCGGCCCGTTCGAGCGCTTCGGGCCGGAGCGCGAAGTCGTCCTCGGCGCGCGTGGGGACCGACAGCGGTTCGCCCCCGGCGAACGAGACGGTGGGTTCGTAGGAGATGTACGACGGTTCGGGGACGGCGACGGTGTCGCCGGGGTCCACGAGGGCGCGCATCGCCAGGTCGACGGCCTCGCTCGCGCCCGCGGTGACGAGTATCTCGTCCTCGGGGTCGTACTCCTGTCCGTAGCGTTCGACCCGGCCCGCGATGGCCTCGCGGAGTTCGCGCATCCCGCGGTTGGAGGTGTAGGAGGTCCGCCCGCGTTCGAGCGAGTCGATGGCGGCGGTCCGGGCGGCCCACGGCGCGGAGAAGTCGGGTTCGCCGACGCGAGGGAGATGACGTCGTCCATCTGCTCGGCGACCTCGAAGAAGCGGCGGATACCGGACGGTGGCGTCTCGCGCGCGAGCGCGGAGAGGTAGTCGCTCATGGCGAGAACGTGAGCCGGTCGTCCTCGTCGCCGTCGCCCATCTCGATGCCGCGGTCCTTGTACGTCTCCATGACGAAGTGCGTCACCGTCTGCGTCACCTCCGGGATGGGGGCGACCCGTTCGGAGATGAAGTTCGAGACGTCGTGCATCGAGTCGCCCTCGACGACGAGCGCGAAGTCGTAGTCGCCGGAGACCAGTCGGAGCGACGTCACCTCGGAGAACTTGGCGATGCGGCGCGAAATCTCCTCGTAGCCCGTCTCGCGGTCGAGTTCGACGTTCAACTCCACCATCGCTTCGACGTGTTCCTCCTCGACGCGGTCCCAGTCGACGACGGCCTGATAGCCCCGAACGACGCCGTCGTCCTCCAACTCGTCGATGAGTGCTTCGACCGCCGCCGCGTCGAGACCCGTCTGTCGAGCGATGTCCTCCGGGCTCTCGCGAGCGTTACTGAGCAGCAGGTCGAGCAGTTCCCGCTTGTCGTCCATACTACCGGAGTTGCGCCCCCTCGTGAAATGGTTTGCTCACGCCGCAAGCTTGGAGGCCGCCCCCGGACGGAGCGACGACGATTCGCTCGATTCGCCCCTCGGCGACCGCCGCCCGAGAGACGACCGCCACGGCCTCGGACCTCAGACGGCCGCTTCGACGGGAGACCTGTCACGGAGTCGACTCCGTCGGTGAACAAGTCGAACGACGCCCGAGCGGCCCGGCCGAATAGTACGATTGGGAGAATGTACAGCTTGAGAAAGAGTTTTGGCTGACAACGTGTTGGGTGGGCGTGATGAACTCGCGTCGACCCGGACGTGCGCTCGCCTCGTGGGGGCTTGCGGGACTACCGCTGGTGATGATCCTCGGACAATCGCTGCTCGCGCTTCTCGGAGAGAACGCCCAGTCGACCGGTCTCGTCGCCGTCATCGGACCGTTGTACGACGTAGCGGTGCTGTACGAGGCCGCGGTGGTGTTCAAGGCCAGTCCGGCGCTCGTCGTCGGACTGTTCGCACTCATCACCGTCGGGTGGGTCGGCGAAGGAGTCGCCATCGCGGTCCGACCCCACCGGGACGCCGCCTTCGCAGCCGCCGGGTTCGTCTCGCTGTTGTTCGTCGTCCTCTTCTTCGGCGTCTACTCGGAACTGTTCGGCGCGGGCCTCCCGGCCGGCCAGTTGGTCGGGTTCTTCTCGATACCGGTGGTCACGTCGGGACTGGTCGTCGCGGCGGCGGTCGCCCGCGACTGGGAACTCGACGTCGTGGAGTCCGCCGGCGCGGCGGCGGGCGAGAGCGAAGCCGAACTGGAGCGGGTTCGCGACCAGTTCGAGACCCTGTTCGAAGAGCGCATCGGCGACCCGGACGCATCCGTTCGGTCGCGCCGTCGGCCGCGGAAGCGGCGACCGAACGTCGCGACGAGTTCCACGCTCGGTGGGACGACGTTCGCTCGGCCCTCCACGGCGTCCAATCCACCGAGTCGGCCGCGGCGGCGAAGCGGGACCTGTCGAGCGTCCGGCAGCGACTGTCGGAACTCGACCCCGAGTCGGCGGTCACGGCGGCGGACGAGGCGGCGAGACGACGGCTCGAATCCGCGATACGGACGCCTACGGTGACGTCGACGTTCGGGCAGCCGACGGCGGGTCCTACACCGTCGTCAACCTCCCGACGCGGTTCCGCGAACTGTCGCTGTCCGGGACCGGCACACCCCGTCCACATTGGAGAAGCGTCCGAGGTGCTGCTCGGCCGTCTCGACGACGGCGAGAGACTCGAAGACGTCGCCGCGGCGACTCGAGAGGTCGACGCCCGCCTCGACTCGATACGGGAACACGTCTCCGAACGCGAGGAGTCGGTGCTGACGCACCTCCGGGCCGTCGAGACGGCCACGGAGACGCTGGAGGGGCAACTCGACCGGCTCGATGGCCGCGTCCGCGACCGAGCGACCGAACTCCTCCTCGACGGTCGGAGCGATGCGCTCGCCGGCGTGCCCGACGTTCGAGAGCGATCCGACGAGGCCCGGCAGTCGCTGTACGCGTGTCGGTTCGACGACGCCGAGCGTCTCGCGTCGGCCGCCGCCGCGGACGGAGAGCGCCTGACGACCGCGAGCGAACTGCTCCGGGGGCTCTCGGCGACGTCGGCCGGCGGCTGCGTGTCGCTCCCCGACAGCGTCCCCACCGCGTTCGTCGCCGAGATTTCTGAGGCGTTCAGGCGCGAACACGGCGCACCGCTGGACGTGACCGCGGACGAGTCGGCCGTCGTCGTCGGCGAGAGCGGGGACGACGACGGCGTGGACGGCCCGGACGCCGACGAGGCTGAGGCCGACGACGCCGTCGCGCCGACGGAAACGGCGTCACCGAACGCAGAGAGCGACGGTGAGTTCGCCGAGACGGCGACCGAGGCACGGCCGGAACAGGTGGTCGACGAGGTGCTGTACGCGTTCCGGGAACTCGACCGCTGCGCGCGGGCGAGCGGCGACGACCACCTCCAGTTCCAGACCGACGACCTCCCGCCGTCGGTGGCGCGTCCGGAGGTGCTGAAGACGCTGCGGGACTACGCCGAACATCAGTCGGACCTCGTCTCCCACGTCGAACTCCAGTCGCTGACGCCGCCCGCGTCTTGGAATTCGAACCGCAGTCGGGGCTGTCGGTCCGCGAGGCGATAGACGGGCTCGAAGAGCGGTATCGGGAGCGGTACGCGTAGGAGAGCGCAGACGACGCACACGCAGACACACTACTCAACGATGACTGAACGATGCAAGATATGCTACCGGACGGCCGCAGAGTGGGAGACAAACACGCTCGACGAGCACCTGGCGAACGCACACCGGGACGACCCGATGTCCGTCAAAGCGGTGTACGCCGAGGCGCACGACCGACTGTTCGACGACGACGGCGTCGTCGACGCCGACGTCGGGGGCGGTGACGACGACGAGGCACAGACGGACGACGAAGCGGACGAGACGGCCGACGAACGGACCGCGCCGGACCTCGCGGACACGACCTACGGGAAGAAGTGGTACGTCATCGGTGTGGGGGCGCCGGGAACAACATCGTGGACGCGATACTGCTCCGCCGCCGGACGCTGGACGAACGCGACGCCGACCGGGCGTACATCTGGCAGGGCGGCCTCGCCGGCTACGGGATGTTGAACACCAACATCAGCGAACTCGAACAGACGTACTACGCGAGCGAGGTGAAACAGTACGTCCGGAACGACCTCCTGTCGAACACGCTCATCGGAATGGGGGGCCACGACGGAACCGGGATGGGGTACCGGTGGGACACGGGTGCGAAAGTCGTCGAGTACGACTTCGAGGGCGAAAAGAACGCGTTCCGCGACCGCTGGGACCTCCGCCCGCAGGAGATTCGCGACTCGCAGGCCGTGATGTTCGTCCACAGCGTGACGAAGGGAACCGGGTGCGGGTCGACGCCCGTCCTCGCGGAGAAACTCCGGGAGCACGTCCTGCCCGACGACACCATCGTCGGAAAGCCCGTCCTGAGTTCGGTCGTCCTCCCCTCGCAGGGCAGCGAACTCTCCCGACAGGGCGGTCGGCCGAAGACGAACGGCGTCGTCGGCCTCGCACGCCTCTCGCAAGCGGTCGACGCGGTGATACCGTTCACCAACGACCGACTGGAACGGGCCGAGGGCGACATCCACCCCGAGATAGCCGACCTGACGAAGTACAACCCGCCGCAGTACGCGAGCCTCAACCGACCGCTCGTCGCCTACCTCGAGGCGTTCACGCTAACCTCCACGCCGCAGTTGCTGAGCCAGGAACACGATATCCGCGCGAAGGGCGACGTGTTCGACGTGTCCGACAGTTTCCGCCCCGCTCAGGACAAGTACCCGGCGAGCATCCCGCTGGACGAGACGCCGGCCGTCGTTCTCGCGCCGGTCCTCGGCCGCCTCCGCGGCAGCGAGATGACGGAGTCGTCGCTGGACCTCCTCGTGCGGAACACGCTCCTCCAGAACAAACTCGCGGACTTCGACCCGTCGACGGCGTGGGGCGGGCAGTTCCTCGTCTACGGGCCGGACTCGAAGATGGAGCGCATCCGCCGGCACGTCACCGACGGGACGATGCAGGAGATACTCAACCGCGAGGAGTTCCTCGACGGCGCGAACACCGACAGCGTCGAGACGGTGGACGTACAGATCAATCAGCTGTCCGTCCCGTACCTCGACGACGTCTACCTGTGGGGCGCGCTCTGGAACCCCGAGATGCCGGCGCTCGAATCGATGTACGAACACGCCCGCGACATCAAAGAAGGCGGCAGCAGACAAGGCGAGTCGCTCCGCGAGGTGTGGCCTCACGTCGAATCGCTGTTCGACTGCCTCGGCCGGGAGAACATGGCGTAACATGGCGGGGCCGTTACCGCTGGTGTTCGGCATCTTCGGCGGGGGCAGCGACGACGACGCGTCGATAGCGGCCGTCGCCGACAGACTGGACGCCCCCGCGAGCGAGGACGCCGTGCTCAGGGAACTCGACCACCTCTCGGAGGCGACGGACCGACTCGTCGCAGACGCGAGTCTCGACCGGTTGCCCGGCACCGTCCGTCCCGACGATGGGCCGGTCCAAAAGGTCGAAGCGCTGGCGGAGGCGGTGGACCGCGGAACGCTGTCGTTCGAGGACGCGGCCCGGTCCGGTCGGACGGCCGGCGCACCGGCTCCGCGTCCGCGGACGTCGTCTCCCGCGTCGACGCGGGGTCGCTGGCCTCCCCCGACGCGCAGCGCCTCCTCGATACGTTCGCCGCCTCGGGCGCCGACGCCGACGCCGCCGCACAGTCGCTCGAAACGGTCCTCCGCGACGCCGAGGCGGCACACGCCGTCGGAACGGCACTCGACTACGTCGGCGAGGGGGCGGGGGCGGACGTCGAGATGGCGCGCAAGCGACTGAGCGACGCCCCCGAAGCGGCGCTCGTCGAGGGCGTCGACCGACTCTGCGAACGGGTAGTGGAGGCCGACCGGCGGGCCCGCGAGGCTGAGGAACGGTGCCGGGAACTGGAGCGTGCCATCGCCGACGCGACGGGCGAGACGGACCCCGAAGTCGATCCCGAACAGGCGCTCGCGGACATCGCCGACGGGGGGACGCCGACCGACGACGGCGCGGCGGACGCCGCGACGGCGGTGCGCCGCCGCCGCCGACCCCAGAGCGAACTCGCGCGGACGCTCCTCGACGCGTTCGCCGGCGACGACGACCCCGAACCGGTCCTCGAACGAGCGGTCGAGGCCATCGACGAGGCCGAGACGGTCCGCGGCCTCGTCGGGTCGGTGGACCCCGACGCCGTCGATGAACTCGCTGCCGGCGTCGAGACGGCGGCGTCGGCACACGACGGTCAAGTGGCCTCGAAGCTGACGGACCGCGTCGCGGAACTCCGCCGACTGCTCGACGGCGCACCCGAGACGAATCAGGTGACGCAGTACGCCGTACAGAACGAACTGCGGTTCTACGACCGACACCTGTTGCCAGCACTGTCTTCGGCGTCGGCATCGGCGGGGACGGGCGACGCCGCCGAACGCGTCGAATCGCTCGTCGAACGCCGACAGTCGGTGAGCGACCGGTGGATATCGGGGACGAGCGACTACAACCACAGCATCCCGCTGCACTTTCTCTCGCTCGTGGACTCGCTCCATCAGGAAGCTGAAACGGCGCTAAACACCGGTGAGAGCGTTCGGGCGCGCGAAATCGCGGATGCGGGTGCGACGGTGCTCGACTACGTCGAGCAACTCTACGAACAGAACGAGTACAGCGTGATGCTTCGCCGACTGCGAGGCTGACAACTGACTTGCATGTCAGCGGGTGCGAATACTACAGACTACGACATCTATTTATATAAGATTCCCTGTAGTTCGCGGTAGTTGACTTATGCCATACCTCTTTGTGGGGGCGGGACAGGCGGGGAGTGCAATCGTCGACGACGTGTTCGGTCACCGACGAATCTCTCGACTGGCGACGCCCTTAGTGTTCAATTCGACGATCCGAGACCTCCAGAACCTCTCGAACGTGGACCGTTCGGCGTGGTTCGGCGTCTCAGAGACCGACGGACTCGTTCGTGGGGAGACAGACGGGTTCGAATCGCGCGTCACGGGCGGGTTCGGGCGCGACCCGAAAGACGCCGACTCGGTGATGGAAGAGCGGAGCGACGAGGTGACGCGCGAGATACGGACCGTCCTGCAAGCGCAGGACGAACCGTTCTCGTACGTGTTCGTCTTCCTCGGACTCGGGGGCGGGACGGGGGTGGCGGGAATCGGCCCCGCCACCTCTCGAGTCCATCCGCGAATCCACCGAGTCCGACGTGGACGTCATCGCCGTCGGCGTCTTGCCGAACACGACCGGCCCGGTCTCTGAGGGGGACGAACAGGTGTCGGCGCCGCGGCAGGCGTGGAACGCGCTGTACGGACTCGACCGTCTGGAGGACCACGTCGAGGGTATCGTCCTCGTCGACAACGAGCGACTGGCGTATCAGGACGCCGCCGAGAGTCGGTTCTCGGAGTACAACGAGTACGTCGCGTCCGCCATCGTCGACCTCGTCTCCGGGCCGGTGCTGGAACGGATCGACCCCAGCACGTACGACGACGTCGACGCGCAGGTGGTCGACATGAAAGACATCGTGACGACGCTCCGCCTCGGAAGCGACGGCGAGCGGACGGGGTACGCGACCATCGGCCGCGCCGTGACGATGACCCGGTCGCTCGCCGGCTATCTGCTCCCGTTCGTCGGCAAGCGAGCCGTCGACGGCGTGAACCTGCTCCACCAGTCGGTCAGCAAACAGACGCTCGCGGACGCGGACCCCACTCGCGCGCAGAAGGCGTTGGGCTCGGTTCGCGCTCCGGCGTCGTACGTCTCCGGCGACGACTACCGAATCAACGTCTCGGCGGTCGACCGCCAACTCAAGTCGTTCTGCGGGGAGGTCAACTACGGGATGACGTTCACCGAACGGAATCTCGCGTCATTCACGACGCTCCTGACGTACGACCGCTCCGACCTCGATCGACTGGACGCTATCGAGGAACACGCGGCGGAACACGACGAGACGCCCCGAGAGGAGGTCGCCGCGTGAGACGCCTCGCTGTTCTGGGCGCGTTGCTCGGCGGGACCGCCCTCGTCGTCGCCCTCTCGGGGCCTTCGACCGCGGCGGGCGACCCGGCGTCGATGGCCGAACTCGCCGAGAGCGTCCGGGGACTCCAACAGACCGTCGTCGCGGCGCGGGGACTCGAATCGAAGCCGCTTCGACCCGTCGTCACGGGCCTCGGAGTCGGCCTCGGCCTCGGTCTCTGCACCGGCGCGGCCGGGGCGTACGTCCGGCGGGTGAGAGGCTGATGTCGGTCGACGTTCGGCCGGCCGCGGTTCTCGCAGTCGTCCTCGTCCTCGCCGTGGGGTCGGTGACCGCGACGGCCGCCGCCGCGGGCGCGTCGGTCGCCCCCGAGACGGCGTGTCGGGACGTGCAGGACACGCGCGTCGTCGCCGCCTTCTCGGACGGAACGAGGCTCCAGTCGGCCCAGCAGTTGTACGTTGGGACGGAGTTCGCCGTCTTCGTCTGCAGCGACGGCGCGGCGGAACTCCGCGAGACGGCGTGGACGCTGGACGAGTCGACGTCCGGGTTCGAGACGGTCGAGACGGACCGGTACTCCGCCCGGGTGCGCGTGACGGAGGCGAACGGCACGGTGTCGCTCGCGAAGGCGGTGCCGGAGAAAGAGGCGGACGGTCCGCGCTACACCGTCGCCGACGGTACCGGCGTCCGGACGCGGGTCGGCGACGACACGCGGACGCTCACGTTCCCCTCGGAGTCCGCGGCCGAGCGGTATCGCACCGCCGAAGCGCGGTACGTCGAGAGTGCGGGTCGGTTGTCGAACGCGACGACGGCGGTTCGGGGGGCGACCGAGGCGCTCGGAACCGACTCGTTCGAGCCGGTGCACGCCGGGGCGTTAGACGCGTTCGAGTCGTCGCCGCTCGTGGAGCGTCACCGCGCCTTGGAGGCGGCGGTGTTCGAAGCTGGGGTCGGCGGGGACGACGACGCCGCCGAACTCCTCGTCGCCGTGAATCGGGGGCAGTCCGAGCGACTCGACGCCTCCCGGAGCGCCCTCGAGGCGTACCGCGGGGAACTGCGCGGTCGACTGAGCGGTGCGCGGACGGGGATTCTGCTGTCGCTCCTCGGCGGTGTCGTCGGGGGGGCTGGTCTTCGGCGGCGGCGTCGGCTACAGGCTGGCGAATCGCGAACTGGAGAAGGTCGCGTACGACAAGCAGCTGACCGCGACATCGAAGTACAGCGTCCGACAACTGGCGGTCCCGGTCGGCGTCGGTACGTCCCTCGTCGTCGCGACCGTCGTCGGACTGGCGGTGTCGGGGTGGCTCGACGCGTTCGTGGAGGTGTTCTTATGAAATCACAGTACAAGACAGCGCTCGGTATCGGTGGACTCGTGGTCGGAACGGTCGTGGTGGGGCTGGGTCTCTTCCTCTACACGGGGTCACAACTCGGCGTCTACTTCATCTTCGGCGGTGCGCCCGTGGTGGCCATCTCCGCCGTCGCCGTCTACGTGCAACGACAGGTCAGGCCCTCGCAGGTCGACCAAGCGGACTTCGCCCGGCAGCGGGCCAACGGCGTCGCGGAGTCGATTCGGTCGTTCTGGAAGACGTACGACCGGTTGCGGGAGCGCTACCCCGAGTGGGAGGCCCGAACGACGGAGAACGACTTCTCGCAACTGCTGCGGAACGCGGAGAAGAACGGAATCGAGTTCGACCGCGAAGCCGGCCAGTACACGACCGGTGGCACCGGCGACGTGCGGGAACTGAACGCTCTCGAAGACGACGTCGAGGTGCTGGCGACGGTTCGAGACGAGTCGTTCGAGTCGTTCGCGCGCGACCGACTCGCCAGCGCCGACGCGCTCACCCCTCTCGTCGAACGGGACTTGGTATCGGAGTCGTCGGTTCGGACGCCCGACGCCGGCGAACTCGAATCGGTATCCGACGCCGACGCTCCCGAACGCTACGACGAGTTACTGCAGACGTACGACCGGACCGCCCGGGCGGCCCTCGACGAAGCGCGAGCCGAGGTCGAACGCCTCGCCGAGGAACGCGGACTCGACCGCACGGTCGTCGCCGACGACCTCACCGAGGCCGAGAGCGCCGCGCAGTCCGGTGACTACGGACGGGCGGTCGACGCCACCGTCCGCGCACTCGGTCGCGTGGAGTCGGAACTCGCCGATGAGTTCGACGCCGACCGTCGGTCGGTCGAGGCTCTCCTGGACACGGTCGAGTCGTCCGTGGCAGACCAGTACGTCTCGCCGTCGTTACTCGACGAGGTGGACTCGGTCAGACGAGAGGTCGAACAGGTCGATTCCGCCCTCGACGTCGACGTCCTCGAATCGCACGCGAGTACGCTTCGGGAGACCTGTACCGCGATGGTCGAGGAGATGCAGACGGAACTGGCCGACGACGTCGAGACGCTCTCGGACGCGCCGCCGTCGTTCACCACGATTCCCGACGCCGCCGGGACCGACCACGTGACCCGACTCGACTCGACGACGAACCTCGAAGCGTTCCGCCGAGCGTGGCTCTCGACGGTCGGTGACCTCTCGACCGGACTCGACACCACCGAACGGGACGCGGCCGTCGTCGAGGCGTACCCCGGCGTGGAAGACGAGATAGCCGACGCGCTTCGGGCGAACGGCGAGGTCACGCCGGCGGACGTCCCGGTTCGAGACGCCGGGCCGTTCTTCGAACTGTTCGCCGCACAGCACCCCGACGCGAGTTACGCACCGTCCGACGAGCGATTGACGACGGGCGGTGCCGGCGAGCGATACGCGCTCGACGTGCGGCCCCGGTTCGAGACGGGCGGCGACGAGCGGGAACTCCGAGTCGAAATCGACGGGTCGAACTACGCCGAGGAGTCGTCCACGCGGACGCACCTCGTCGGACAGGTCGCGTTCGAATCCGTGCCGTACGGCGAGTACGACGTGACGGCGGACACGCCGGCTGACGGCTACGTCGCCGAGTCGACGACCGTCTACCTCGACGACGATACGACCGTAGAACTGACCGTCTCGGAGGCGTCGCTGACAGAGCGAGTCTGCGACGGTCAGCAGTCCGCACTGCACGACGAACTGCCGGAGTTGGCCCCCGAACTCGACCGGAAACTGGACGAGAACGGCTACGTCGACCCGTCGATGTCGTTCCCGATCAGGGACGACTTCGTGCCGTGCCTGCTCGCCATGTGGGGCGAACAGTCCGACGGGCGGGCGTGTCTCGACGGCGGTGACGTCCTCGTCTTCGACGAGTCCAGACTGACGAACCGGCTGGAGAACATCCTGACACACAACCTCTCAAGCGGCGATTCGATGTCCTACGATACGATGCGTGAACGATACCTGACCGTACCGGCCTCCGACCAACTCCTCGAGGAACTCGTGACCGGCGTCCAGACGAACGTGGACGCCTCGTTCACGGTCGGACAATCGGAGGTGACGAAGCAGTAATGTCCCGCTCAGACACCTTCACCCGGTGGGCCGTCGTCTCGTCCGGCGAGGGCGGCGGCCGCGTGACGGCCGACTTCTTCGCGCGGACCGAGAACCCCGGCATCGACGACCGGATGATACTGCTGAACACGAACCGCGCGGACATCCGCAACACCATCGAGGGGTCGAACGTGCCCGAGACGCTGGCGGAGAAGGCGGTCATGTTCGGCTCCAAGCGCGGCGTCGGCAACTCGTTCGTCGACGGGCGGCAGTGCGCTCAGGAGGACATCGACGACATCGTCAGCCAGATAGAGAACGACGCCGGCAACGCCGACGCCTTCCTCTACCTGACGACGCTCGGCGGCGGGACGGGGAACGGGTCCATTCCGTACCTCGTCAACCAGTTCGGCGACCCGACCGACATCGACGACCAGCGAGCGTGGATGCGCGACGGCGTCCACATCACGTTCGGTATCTGGCCGTACTACAACGAGGCGATACAGCAGCAGTTCAACGCCGTCTGCGGGCTCTCTCGGCTCCTCTGTCGGGAGGACAACTCACAGAACGCGGACATGGTGCTCTTGGCGGCGAACTCCCACATCGAGGGCGACGACACCGTCGGCGGGAGCGGCGAGTACGAACTGGTGAACGAGCGAATCGTGGAGGCGGTCGACCTGCTCATCAGCGCCGGTCGGGAGACCCAACGCGTCATCGACGTGGAGGACTACGTCGCCCAGCCCTCGAACATCAGCGGCTACCACTTCACGCCCGCCGTCACCACCGACGAGAACTACCAGATTCGGTCGCTCGAACACATGTTCGACAGAGCGTCCGAGGCGACGTACGTTCCGATGGACGTCGAGACGTGCCGGGCCGCCTACGCCATCGTCCGCGCACCGGAGCACCTCGTCGGGGACGAACTCACGACGAACGACGTGAAGCAGGCGTTCGACTCCTGGAAGCGAAAGCACGGGCTCACCGGCACCGTCGGCATGGAGACGCTCACCCCGAAACGGGCGACGGGGAACGGCGTCGACGTCCTCCTGTTGCTCGGCGGTTTCGACCTGAACCCGCTCGTCGACCACGCGTGGGACCAGTACGAGAGCCACCGGAAGAACCTCGCCGCAGGGCGTCGTCTCGGAAACGAACGCATCCCGAAGGGGGAACTCGACACGATAGAAGAGAACCTTCGGCAGTACATGAAGGTCAACGAGTAACATGACCCGAGAGCGGACTCAGACGGCGACGGACGCGGGCCGGCGGGTCGCGGTCGGACTCAGCGTCGTCGCGGCGATGCTCCTCGTCGCGTCGGCGTGCGCGGGCGTCGTCGCGGCCGAGGAGGCGACCGTCTCGACCGATAACGGCGACCTCGTCGTGAAGACGAACGCCACCAACGAGTCGGCGATAACCGTCCGACTGGGTCGGACGACGGTCGAACGGCAGAGGCCGAACGGCACGGCGAACGGCCGAGCGACGTATCGAATCGCGCCCGAACGGTTCCCCGACGGCGACCTCTCGAACGTCTCCGTTACGGTGGAACGCACGTCGAGCGGAACCCGACTGGCGCGCGAATCGCTCGACCTCAGGCACGCGCGACTCGGCCAGTCCCGAGGGTTCACGGCGTCCAACGGGACGGCCGAACTCAGACTCGAACTCGGCCGTTCCGTCGGTCTCTCCGACGGCGACGAACTGACTGTCGTCGTCGGAACGAGGGAGGCCACCGCGACGGTTCGAAACGCCTCCGGGACGACGGTACTCGACGTGCCGAGGGCGGGGTATGGGCCGTCGCTGACGTCGACGGACGCGACTGTCCGACCCCCCGAGGGCGAGACGCCCCTTCGCGGGGAGCGGACGGTAAACCTCCTCGCCGCGGCGCGGGACGCGACGGCGGTCGAACGGACCGGCGCGGGAATCCACATCGACAGCCCCGCCATCAGGAACGGGACGACGTACGCCGTCGTCGTCCGGTCGTCGGCCTCCGAGGGAGTGTTCAGACGCCCCGTCGAGGCGTCGGCCCCGGGCCGACTGACGGTCGAAGCGGCGAGTCTCGCGGCGGTGGGGGGCCTGAACGCGACGGTCAGAACGACCGACGGCGCCGTCGTCGCGGCGGGGACGCCGACCACGCAGACGGTCGGTGCGACGCTCACGGCGAACGGGACGGCGTTCACCGTCGACAGCGAGCGGTTCGCGGCCGCCGACTTCTCCTACCTCTGGATTCGCACGGACGACGGCGTCCGGCGACTGACGGACGTCGACGCCACCGACGGGACGGTGAACCTCTCCGGGACGGGGTACGCGCTCGAGGAGGGGGGCTACTACCAGCTACTTCTCGCGTTCGAGGCCGGCCGACGCTGCCCGTCACTATCGGTGAGGGCGGTTCGTACGGGTCGCTCACCGCCGCGCAGGCGGACGGCGGGGGCGACGCGGGCGGCGACGGGTCGGCGTCGGGCGGACTCCTCTCGTCGTTCCCTTCCTCGGACATCGCCTTCGTCGTCTTCGTCGTCTTCGTGGTGGCTCTGGGTGTCCTCGCTGTCGTCTGGTTGCTCACCCGCGACACGAAGGGTCGGCCGGCGGGGGAACCCACGGCGCCGCCGACGGAACTCACGGTGAACGTTCGCGACAAGAAGCGCGGGGAACCGTACGACGGCCCGGTGAGACTCGTCGCGGAACCGCGGCGGAGCAGCGAGACCGTCCAGTCGCACGAACCCGCCCGGCGGAAGACCGAGCGGGTGGAAGGCGGCGAAGCGACGGTGTCGCTCGACGGCGGCGTCGACG
>NZ_WPCD01000188.1:0-7018 GCF_009741955.1 Halogeometricum sp. CBA1124
AGGAGTTCGTCGAGGCGTTCGCCGCCGACGAGGGCGGCACGGTGACCCACGCCTTCGAGGCGACGTTCAGCCTCGACCGGCAGTTCGAGTTCCACGACGAGGCGTCCAAGGACATCGACACCGAAGTGTACCGCATCGAGTGGGACTGACGGGCGCGTCGGGAGAACTTCGGCCGCCGGCTACTCGTACCGCTCTTGCTTCGCGATTCGCAGGCGGGTCTCGCCGTACTCGACGAACAGTTTCCGCTCCTCTCTGACGAACGTGAGGCCGTCCAGCGTCGCGGTCCCGTTCTCCGCCGGCAGGCGCGTCGTCACGGACTCGTTGTCGCGTTCGACGCGGACGTAGTAGCCCTGCGGGGCGGGGTCGATGCTGATGTTCCGCCCGCCGACGACGGGGCCGGCCCGCGCGGGGTCCGAGGTGTAGACGACGCGCGCGGTCCCCCGATGGCTCAGGAAGACGCGGTAGGCGGTGTCGCCGTGCGTCGCCACCCAGCCGTCGCGGACGGCGAACACCGTCTCGCGCCAGCCCGGACCGCCGACGAGGACGGGCACCTGCCCGTCGAAGGCGAGTCGTCCCTTCGTGACCGCCGTCGTCCAGATACCGCGGTCGCGACTGCGCACGATGACGCCCGCCGTCTTCACCGCCGTCGTCTCCCCCAGCGCGGAGATCTCGAACGCGGCGGTCATCCCGTTCGTCACGTTCTCCGCGTACGTCACCTCGTAGTCGCGGACGTCTATCTCCGCGCCCGGCAGGTCGTCGTCGTTCGCGGTGTAGAGGTTGTACGGAACCGCGGGTCCGGAGATGACCGCGGCGACGAGGATGAGACAGGCCGCCCCGGCCTGCCACGGGCGGACGGCGAACGCGCCGCCGAGAGTGTCCCGGAGTGCCACCCGGTCGGACCCGACGACGGTGACCGTGACGACGACGGCCAACAGGGCGACGAGGGCCACGCCGACGGCGCGGTAGAGCACGTACGTCTCGCCGCCGCGGTACCAGTAGATGGCCCACATCGACTGCTGGACGCCGAACAGTATCGTCCCGGTCCACAGTCGGAGCGCCGACGGGCGGGCCTCGGGCGCCCGGTTGCGGACGACGGCGAGACCGAGGAGGACGCCGAGGAACAGGCCGAACGCGTGCCCCTGGATGGCGATGTCGGCCCACCACGGCGTCACGTACGCGGGGTGACCGCTAGCGGTGAGTTGCGGCGTCTGGACCGCGTTGTAGACGACGCGGACGACGCGACTCGCGACGAGTGCGACGACCGTCGAGAACGGGTAGTTGACGAGGGCGAACCCCGCGAAGGCGAACACCACGCCCGAGAACCCGATTATCGGGCCGAGGGCGAACGCGGCGGTGAGGAGGCCGACCACGAAGACGGCGGCGGGGAAGACGACGACGCGCGGACGTACGGGTTCGTCCGCCACGACCCGAACGACGTGGTCCCTCGCCTGCGCGGGAAGTGCCCCCACGCGTACTCGGCAAGCGGCGCGAACGCCGCCGTCGCGACGAGGTTCCCGACGAGGTGGCCAGGCCCGTTGTGCGCGAACGCGGCGGTGACGACGCCGAGCGGGTAGAAGTACGACCACGCCCGGAAGGGAATCGTCAGCGGCCGGTACCAGTGCTGGAGGCCGCCCTGCACGAACAGGTAGACGGCGAGGACGCCGACGACGGTGACGACGGACCCCCACGGGACGCCGAAGAGGAAGCGCCGGCGGAGCGCCCTCGCCCACCGCCCGGACGGTCTGTCGGCGAGGTAGACGGCGACCACCGAGAGGACGAACGCGACCAGAAGGGCGACTCCGCTGAACGGTGACCGCCCCCGGAAGTTCCATCGTTGGCGTAATTCGACGGCACGGTTAAGAATCTCTCGCCGGGCGCGAGGCGCCGTCTCGTCCCCTGTCGTCCCACTGACAGTGCCGTCCCAGCGACGAGACGATTCACGCGAGCGACGAAGCGACGGCTACCGGTCGTCTCGGTCGTGTACGGCAGAAAAACCGCGCCTCAGAGCTTCGACTCGGCGTCCTCGGCGAGTTCCTTCATCCGCTTTCCGACCCGGCCGCGTTCGAGAACTCGTCTTCGCTCATCGCCGCCGCGAGCGCGTTTCCGAGGACGAAGACGGCGTGTTTGTGTTCGCTCTTGGACTTGTGGACGTGCGAGGGGTCGACGGCGAGTTGCTCGTAGGGGTCGAACAGTCCCTCGTCGACGTGTTCCTGCGAGGCGAAGTGGTCCTTTATCGTCACCATCTGTTCGTGCAGTTCCAGAAGCTCGTCCTTGTGCATGGGCGTGGGTACGCGAGAGGTCGCTTTAAGGGTTATTGGGTCTGACTGACACGCTCGCGGTCAGAAGACGTACTCGTCCTCGTGACCCATCATCCCGTCGTCTTCGAAGCGGTCGTCCTCGTCCATCGGTCCGCTCGTCTTGAACGCGCGGATACCCGTCGAGAGGAGGTCCTCGATAGCCTCTTCGCGGCTGACGAACTCTCCCTCGTCCACCAGCTGTGCGATCTGCATCTCGAGGTGTTCAGGAACGTTGATTTTGACTTTGGGCATCTGAACGCCCGGGGGTTTGGAGCCGGCTTATTTAACTCCTGCGCCCGACTTTTACCGCTGGACGAACGTCTCCTCGCTCGCCGAAGAAAATCGTTTCCGCGGAGCCAAAAGAGCTTGTCCGAGTCAGTACTCACCGCCCGGGAGAGTCGTCAGCGTTAGGTACGCCGCGACGAACTACCGGGCATGGCCAGAGACGTCACGGGACTCTACCGCGAGTTCGGCGAGGAACGACTCCCACCGGGGCAGCGGGAGACGTCGCGGTTCCCGGTGTTGTCCAAGAGCGGAACGCCCTCGTGGAACCCCGACTCGTGGGCGTTCGAGGTGTGGGGCGCCGTCGACGAGGACCTCACGTTCTCCTACGACGATTTCAAGGACCTGCCCGCGGAGACGCAGACGCAGGACTTCCACTGCGTCACCGGGTGGTCGAAGTTCGACTGCGAGTTCACCGGCGTCACCTTCCCCGCCCTCGCCGAGATGGCGGGCGTCGACGACGAGGCGGTTCACGTCATGTTCCACGCCCTCGACGGCTACACGACGAACCTCCCGCTCGAAGACTGCATGCGAGAGGAGGTCATGTTCGTCTACGAGTACGACGGCGAACCCCTCCCCGACGACCACGGCGGTCCGCTCCGAGTCGTCACGCCGCACAAGTACGCCTACAAGGGCGCCAAGTGGGTGTCGGGCGTCGAGTTCCTCACCGAACCCGAACGCGGTTACTGGGAGAAGCGCGGCTACTCCAACACGGCCGACCCGTGGAACGAAGAGCGGTACAGCTGAATACGGGCCGCTCGCGGGCCGAACGTGCGGAGTCCCGCTCCCGTTCCGGGATAGTCAGGTAAAAGACTGTGGCTTCCTCATCTCCATCAAATGGCATCGCTGCGGACTGACGAGGCGGAGACACACCTCGTCAGCAGGTCGGTTCCCGTGTCGGCACCGTCGTTTCGCGCCGTCCTTCGCGCCGCCGACACACCGCGTACCGTCTGGTCGGCACCCGACGAGGCGACGGTGGTCGGAAGCGGCGCGGCCGCGACGGTGACCGCAGACGGGCCGAGACGGTTCGACCGAATCCGCGAGGCGGCCGAGGACCTGTTCTCCTCGGGCGACGTCCACGCCGGTACCGAGGCGGCCCGCCCGCGCCTGTTCGGCGGGTTCGCCTTCCACGCCGACAGCACGGACGGGTCGCCGTGGGAGGACTTCCCCGGGGCGCGCTTCGTCTTCCCGCGCGTGCAGGTGACCGAGGCCGACAACGGGACGTGGCTCACCGTCAACGCCGTCGGCCCCGACGCCGACGCCGACGCCGTCGAGGAACGCCTCGCCGAGGAACGCGACCGTATCGAGTCGCTCCCGGACCCCGGCCCCCTCGCGGACCCGCCGGGCGTCACCGCCCGCCGACGGACGACGGCCAAGTCCGACTGGAACGCCAGCGTCGAGGCCGCCGTCGAGCGAATCCGCGCGGGCGACCTGCAGAAGGTCGTCCTCGCGCAGGCGCTGGCCGTCGACCTCGCCTCGGAACTGTCGGTGCCGGACGTGCTGGAACGACTCGGCGACGCCTACCCCGACTGCTACCGCTTCCTCGTCGAACCCGAACCCGGGGCGGACCGCGCGCAGGCGTCATTCTTCGGCGCGACGCCGGAGCGACTCGTGACCCTGCGCGGTCGGACCGTCGAGACGGACGCGCTGGCCGGGACGACCGGTCGCGGCGAGACGCCGGCCGAGGACGAGTGGCTGGCGCGCGAACTCGCCGACGACGAGAAGAACGTCCACGAACACGAACTCGTCGCCGAGACCATCCGCGACCAACTGGCGCCGTTCGCCTCCTCCGTCAACGCCGGCGACCGCCGCGTGAAGCGCCTCGCAACTGTCCAGCACCTCTGGACGCCCATCACGGCGACGCTCTCGACGAACGAACACGTCCTCTCGCTGGTGGAGGCGCTCCACCCGACGCCCGCCGTCGGCGGACTGCCGCCCGAACGCGCGCTGGAGACCATCCGCGACACCGAACCGTTCGACCGCGGGTGGTACGCCTCGCCCGTCGGGTGGATCGACGCCGCCGGCTACGGGTCGTTCGCCGTCGCCCTCCGCTCGGCCGTCTCCCGGGACGACACCGCGACGCTGTTCGCCGGCGTCGGCGTCGTCGAGGACTCCGACCCCGACCGGGAGTGGGACGAGGTCCAACTGAAGTACCGCGCCCTCCTCGACGAACTGGAGCGCTGAACCGCCCTCCCTCGCTCACATCGCATCCCTCCGCACCTCACCACACCACGTCTCTCCCATGACCGAACCCAACCGGAACACGCTCTGGGCGCGTAGCCTCGTCGACGAACTCGCGAAGGCCGGTGTCGACGCCGTCTGCATCACGCCCGGCAGTCGCTCGACGCCGCTGACCGAAGCGTTCGCTCGACACGACGACGTGCACGTCTTCTCGCACCTCGACGAACGCTCCGCGGCGTTCTTCGCCCTCGGCCGCGCGCGCCGCACGGGCGACGTGACGCCCCTCGTCTGCACCTCCGGCACCGCGGCGGCGAACTACCACCCCGCGATAGTGGAGGCGTCGCAGGCGCGCGTCCCGATGCTCGTCCTCACGGCGGACCGACCGCCGGAGATTCGCGACTCGGGGGCGAACCAGACCATCGACCAGGAGAAATTGTACGGCGACGCCGTGCGCTGGTACCGGGACCTCGCCGAACCGGAGGCGGCGCCGCGGAAACTCCGGTCGCTCCGGACGACGGCGGCGCGCGCTCTGACGAAGGCGACGGGGACGCCGGCGGGACCGGTCCACCTCAACGTCCCGTTCCGCAAGCCCCTCGAACCGGTCGAGGTGGCGGGCGACGTGCCCGACGACCTGCCCGAACTGGCGGCCGAGGGGCGCGAGGACGCGTTCGTCGCGCGGACCGCGGGCGTGCCGGAGTTGGACGACGACGCCCTCCGCGACCTGGCGGACCGCCTCTCGGTCCCCCGCGGCCTCGTCGTCGCCGGTCCCGCGGACGCCCCCGGCGTCGAGAGCGAGGCGGTGGCGGCGTTCGCCCACGCCACCGGCTTCCCGATTCTCGCGGACCCACTCTCGGGCGCCCGTTACGGCGGACACGTCCGCGTCGCGCCCGTCGTCGGCGGCTACGACGACTTCCTTGACCCCGCGGTGACCGCGTCGTGGCCCGACCCCGACGTGGTGGTCCGGTTCGGCGCCTCGCCCACGTCGAAACCGCTCAGAAAGTACCTCGCCCGCGTCGACGCGGCGCAACTCGTCGTCGACCCCGCCGCGGGGTGGCGCGAGGCGGAGTTCACCGCGACCGACCTCGTCGTCGCCGACCCCTCGCGCCTGATGGGCCGTCTCTCCCGCCTCCTCGCCGGTCCCGGCGACCCCGATTGGCGGAGTCGGTGGACGGACGCGACGCGACCCACGAGTCGGTCCTCGACGAGAGCGACGCGTTCTGCGAGGGCCGCGTCCTCGCCGACGTGTTCGAACTCGCGCCCGACCCGGCGACCGTCTTCGTCTCGAACTCGATGCCCGTCAGGGACGCCGACCGGTTCTGCCCGCCGAGCACGAAGAACCTGACCGTCCTCGGCAACCGCGGCGCGTCCGGCATCGACGGCATCGTCTCCACCGCCCTCGGCGCGGGGTCGGCGACGACGGACGACCTGACCCTCGTCACCGGCGACCTGGCGTACTACCACGACATGAACGGCCTCCTCGCCGTCGGTCGCTCGGAGGTGGACGCGACCATCGTCGTCGTCAACAACGACGGCGGCGGCATCTTCCACATGCTCCCCATCGAACAGTTCGACCCGCCGTTCACCTCGCAGTTCAAGACGCCGCACGGACTGGACTTCGAACCGAGCGCGGACCTGTACGGCCTCTCGTTCGCCCGCGTCGAGGGCGGCGACCGGGCGGGCTTCCGCGAGGCGTACGAGACGGCGACGCGGAGCGAGGGGTCGCACGTCGTGGAAGTCGTCACCGACGCCGAGTCGAGTCACCGCGCCCGCGAGACGCTTCACGACCGGGTCGTCGACGAACTGACGGACTGAACGCGGCCCGACGAGCGTTCGACCCCGCCGTCGCCGGCGCGTCGCCCGAATCTGACATCCGAGTGCTAACTCCTCGCCGCGAGCAAAATCACTTTTCACGGTCCTCCGAGCAGAGTGAGTCGTGTCCGCTGCCCTCCGCACCGGCGTCCGTCTGGGGCTGAACCGCCCCGGGGTGTTCTGCGTCGTCGCCGCCGCACTGACGCTCGAATTCGTCGCTCGCGTCGTCGTCGGCGTCGTCGCGAACCCGCTCTCGGCCGTCCTCCTCCCGCCGTTCCTCGGCGTCCTCGTCCTCGGCGGCGCGTTCCCCGTCGTCCGCGCCGCCGCCGCCGACGAGGAGTCGCCGTGGGTCGCGTTCCCGGCGACGGTCGGCGCGCGGTGGCCGTCGCTCCTGGCGTTCGCCGCCGTCGGCCACCTCCTCGCCGTCGTCGTCGACGACGCGCATCTCC
>NZ_WPCD01000266.1:0-4305 GCF_009741955.1 Halogeometricum sp. CBA1124
CGGCAGTCGCGCCGTCGACGGGGCGTCGCTGGCGGCGGCGTGCGACGTGGTACTCGGGGTCGTCGCCGCGGCCGAAGCCGTCGTCGCCCTGCGGAAGGCGGACGTCGACGTCGAGACGTCGCTGGCGGCGGGCGACGTGGCGGCCGAAGCGGCGGCGCGCGGCCTCGAGAGCGTCGTCGTGGCGACGACGGACCTCGTTGGGCGCGTGACGGACGCCCTCCGCGACGGTGACGTCCTCTACGAGGTGACGGAGGCGGCGCGCGCGGCGGAGTGAACGGCGGCGCAGGGAGAGGCGGAGCAGCGACGACCGCGACGAGGAGTCGTCAGGAGGCTATCGCCCGCTCCGCGTGTTCTCTGGCCGTCGCGTACGCCTCCTGCAGTCGCTGGAACTCCGACTGCGACCCGCCGTGATCGGGATGAGCCGTCTTCACCTTCTCTCGGTAGGCGCTCTTGACCTCCGGCGGACTGGCGCTCTGCGGGAGGTCGAGGTGGTCGAACGCCGTCGCGACGGGGTCGTCGGGGGCGGGCGGACGCTGTTCGAGTTCCGGAACCTCGAACGGGAAGCGGCGGCCGAGTCCGCGAGCGGGCATCTCGTGTTCGCACAGCACCGTGTACGTCCCGGCGCGTTCGAGGCGGAAGTAGGCCTGCGCGTCGAACGTGACGGCCACGTCGCGCCCCGGGAGGTAGAACTCGACCGTCTCGCCGTGAATCGGGTGGTCCTCTGCGAACGGTTCGCCTATCTCTCGAAGGTAGTCGCGTATCTCCATCCGGCGACGGCCGGCACCGTCGATACTCCCCCGCGAAATCGGCTCGTCGGGGAACAGACGGCCGCCGACGACGAACACGCCGGCCACGAACACGGAGGCGACGAGTCCGCCGACGACGCCGAAGACGAGCCATCCCGGCACCAGCGATACCCAGTCGAGCAGCACACGAGTAGTGAGGTCCCCCGTGGTAAAGAAGCTCTCGCCGACGGGGGGTTTACGCGGGTTCCGCCCGTCGTCTCACCCGTGCGACCGATACGCTTCGAGGAGGCCGACGGACCGGACCGGACGCAGATAGGCGAGGGACTCACGCGCGTCGCCGTCGAGGCGGACCGACTGGAGACGGGCCGCGCGGCGGGGAAGTACTTCCTCCGACACGACGACGGCTGTGCGGTCTGCGGGGCCGCGGTACGCACCGGCAAACCGTTTTATCTGGACCCTGAAACCGGCGAGATTCTCTGCGAAACCCACGGCAGCGAACGGCGTGCCGGCGAGTGACGATTCCGGCGAGAATTACGTACTCGGAGCCGAGTATAGTATAATTCACGTTGGAGTTGTTCGGAAAGTACTTATGAGGGCTTACAATCATTGACGAACGCTAATGGCTGTAGTTTGGCTGGACGACGTACGCGCCGACGACTTGGGCACAGTCGGCGGAAAAGGTGCCTCACTCGGCGAACTTACCTCCGCGGGTCTCCCCGTCCCGCCGGGGTTCGTCGTGACCGCCGGGACGTACCGTTCGTTCATCGAGGACGCGGGTATCGACGAGGAACTCTTCGACGCCGTCGACGTGGACCACGAGGACTCCGCGGCGTTGAAGCAAGCGCACGAACGGGCACACGAACTCATCATGGAGACGCCGGTTCCCGACGCCGTCGGCGAGGAGATTCTCGCCGCCTACGAGGACGTCGGGGACGGCGAGGCGTTCGTCGCCGTCAGGTCGTCGGCGACGGCCGAAGACCTCCCGGACGCGTCGTTCGCCGGACAGCAAGAGACGTTCCTGAACGTCCAGCGAGACGCCCTCATCGAACGAGTCAAGGAGTGCTGGGCGTCGCTGTTCTCCCAGCGCGCGATATACTACCGGAATCGGAAGGGGTTCCCCCACCACGAAGTCGACATCGCCGTCGTCGTTCAGGAGATGGTGGACGCCGAGAAGTCCGGCGTGATGTTCACCTCGCACCCCTCCACGGGCGAACCGCGCATCATCATCGAGGCCGCCTGGGGCCTCGGCGAGGCCGTCGTCTCGGGGTCCGTCTCGCCCGACAACTACGTCGTCGACCGCGAGTCTGGCGAGGTCGAGACGGCCACCGTCGCGGACAAGAAGATGATGATGGAGAAGGACGTCGAGACCGGGCAGACGGTCGAACGCGAGGTCTCCGACGACAAGCGGAGCGCCCGCGTCCTCGACGAGGACGAAATCGGCCGACTGGTCGAACTCGGCGAACGCGTCGAGGACCACTACGGCGAACCGCAGGACGTCGAGTGGGCCATCTACGACGGCGACGTGTACATGCTCCAGTCGCGGCCCATCACGACCATCTCCGACGGCGAGGAGGAGGCGGCGCAGGCGGCCGCCGGCGACGGCGGGGCCGCGAACGGACAGGCCGGCGAGACGTCGGGCGACATGATACTCCGCGGCCTCGGCGCGAGTCCCGGCATCGCCGCCGGTAACGCCCGCATCGTCACCAAACTCGACCACCTCGACCAGGTGTCGGACGGCGACATCATCGTCACCGAGATGACGATGCCGGACATGGTACCCGCGATGAAGCGCGCGGCGGGCATCGTCACCGACGAGGGCGGGATGACCTCGCACGCGGCCATCGTCTCGCGCGAACTCGGCGTCCCCGCCGTCGTCGGCACCGGGTCGGCCACCCGCGAGATAGAGGAGGGCCAGCCCATCACCATCGACGGCGACAAGGGGACCGTCAGAGAGGGGGCCGAACTGAAAGAGGAGCAACGCGAACCCATCGAGGAGGCGCGGCCGAAGACGCCCGTCAAGCCGATGACCGCCACGGAGGTGAAGGTGAACGTCTCCATCCCCGAGGCCGCCGAACGCGCCGCCGCCACCGGCGCCGACGGCGTCGGCTTGCTCCGCATCGAGCACATGGTGCTCTCACTGGGCAAGACCCCCGAGAAGTACATCGCCGACAACGGCGAACGCGCCTTCGTCGAGGAACTCGTCGAGGCGTCCGCGGCGTCGCCGAGGAGTTCTACCCGCGACCCATCCGCGTCCGCACCCTCGACGCGCCCACCGACGAGTTCCGGCAGTTGGAGGGCGGCGACGACGAACCGCGCGAGCACAACCCGATGCTCGGCTACCGCGGCATCCGCCGCAGTCTCGACAAGCCCGAGATATTCAAGCACGAACTGGAGGCGTTCCGCCGCCTGTTCGAGATGGGCTACGACAACGTCGAGGTGATGTTCCCCCTCGTCAACGACGCCGAGGACGTCCTGCAGGCGAAGAACCTGATGGCGGAGGCCGGCATCGACCCGGACAAGCGCGAGTGGGGCGTGATGATAGAGACGCCCGCGTCCGCACTCGGCGTCGAGGAGATGGCCGAGTCGGGACTCGACTTCGTCTCGTTCGGGACGAACGACCTGACGCAGTACACCCTCGCCGTCGACCGGAACAACGAGAACGTCGCCGACCGGTTCGACGAACTGCACCCCGCCGTCCTGAAACTCATCGGCGACACCATCGAGACCTGTCGCGAGGTGGGCGTGAAGACGAGCATCTGCGGACAGGCGGCGTCGAAGCCGCAGATGGTCCAGTTCCTCGTCAACGAGGGTATCTCCTCCATCTCCGCGAACATCGACGCCGTGCGCGACGTGCAACACGAGGTCAAGCGGGTCGAACAGCGACTCGTCCTCGACTCGGTGCGCTAGTCGCTCGCACCGTCGTTCGCTGCTCTCTCCTTTCGTCCGTCTCGTCCGTTCCGTCGCCTCAACCGTGCTGTCGCTTCGTCCGTCTCTCCCGTCCCCGACGCCGGCCGCCGCCGGCCCGAGCGGTCGGCCGACGCGACACACAACGGAATTGATAAACGCGGCGGGGACGATTCGCGGACCATGCAGCGGTCCGTGCCGCAGACGTTCGACCGCGTCCTCTCGTCGATGTGCACCGACCCGCACCCGGCGGCGCGCGCCGCCGCGGAGCGGTTTCTCGCCACCAACCCCGGCGACCCCGCGACGTACCGCGACGTCGCCGAGTTGGAGACCGACGCCGTCACCACCCTCGGAGAGATGACCGGCCTCGCCGACCCGCACGGCTACGTCACCAGCGGCGGGACGGAGGCGAACGTGCAGGCGGTCCGGGCGGCGCGAAACCGACGCCGCGGCGACGTCTCCGACCCGAACGTCGTCGCCCCCGAGAGCGCGCACTTCTCGTTCAACAAGGCCGCCGACGTACTCGACGTGGAACTCCGCCTCGTCCCGACGGACGACGACCACCGCGCGGACGTGGGGGCCGTCCGCGCCGCCGTGAACGACGACACCGTCCTCGTCGCGCGGTGTCCCGAATCCTCGCGTGTAACCTCGCGAA
>NZ_WPCD01000039.1:0-21605 GCF_009741955.1 Halogeometricum sp. CBA1124
GTCGGTCTCCTGCGTCGCGTTCTCGAGTTCGTCGCCGTCGGAGACGCTCAGATACGACGCGGCGTCCGTCGTCCCGGCCGTCCCGGTATCGACCGCGACGGTCACGTTGCCGTCGCCGTCGGCGTCGACCACCGTCGCGTGCGCGAGGAAGCCGGCTTCCTGCGACCCGAGGGTGAGACGAGTCGACTCGTTGCTGCCGGGGAGCGCGACCGTCACGTCGGCCGTCGCCCCGCTATCCGTGGTCACGACGGGGTCGACGAACGTCAGCGCGTCGCCGTCGACGGCGGCGGTCGAACCGGAGGCGTTCGTCGGCGGCGACGACGATGCGCTCTCGACGACGAGTGCCGCCTCGTCGGCGGGGTCGTCGCTGGGACCGAGACGCAGGTCGTACTCGGCCGGTGCGATCGGCGACGAGAGGCGGTCGGTCTCCTGCGTCGCGTCCGTCAGTTCGTCGCCGTCGGAGACGCTCAGATACGACGCGGCGTCCGTCGTCCCGGCCGCGCCGGTATCGACCGCGACGGTCACGTTGCCGTCGCCGTCGGCGTCCACGAGCGTGGCGTGCGCGACGAAGTTGGTCGCTTCGGAGCCGATCGTGACGCGGACGGTGCCGTTCGCTTCGGGAACCGAGACCGGAACTTCGGCCGTCTCTCCGCTGGGTACCTGAACGATGCCGTTCTCGACGCCGGCGACTCGCCCGCCGCCGTGGCCGTTCCCGCGACGGGGGCGGCCGCCGCGACGGTCACGGCGAGTGCGGCGAGTGCGAGTGTTCTGGTGGAGGGCTGCATGCGTCTCCGACGTGGCCCGCGTCGGGAGTAAACCGTTCGTAAGCTCATAGCGGACTTTGAGCTTCTCGACAGAGACTTGTCAGACGAGGACGACGTCGAGAGCATGCCGCGAGTCAACGAGGACGACGTCGACTGGACCGAGACGGAAGCGGGCGAGACGACGTTTCGACGGAAGAAACTGGGTTCCGCGGCCGGGGCGACCCGTCTGGGCGCGAGCCTGTACGAACTCCCGCCCGGGAAGTCGTCGTGGCCGTACCACTTCCACACGGGCAACGAGGAGATGGCGTACGTCCTCGCCGGAGAGGGGACGCTCCGAACGCCCGACGGCGAGGAGTCGATACGCGCCGGCGACCTGCTCTCGTTCCCCGCGGACCCCTCGGGCGCGCACAAACTCCGCAACGACGGCGACGAACCGCTTCGCTACCTGATGGTCTCGACGATGCGGGACCCGGACGTGACCGTCTATCCCGACTCGGAGAAGATAGGGGTGTACGCGGGGTCACCGCCGGGCGGCGAGGACGAACGCGTCGTGTCGGGGTACTTCGAACGCGACGAGACGGTGGACTACTGGGACGACGAACCCTGAGGTGCCTCGGGGACGAGTGGTGTGGGTTCGTCGTCGGGGAGACGGAGTGGGGACTGGGCGGGTGCGCGGCGGGGCGGCGGCCCCGTCACGCGAGTGTGGCCTCGATGTCGTCGATGACGCTGCGCGCGGGCCGCCGGTCCCGCGACGGCGCCCGTCCGTCGACGTACTCCCGGAGCACCTCCACGAAGAACGCCAGTTCGTCACGCTCGAAGTCGTCGTCCTCCTCGACCCGGTCGAGGAGTGTGACGGCGGGTTCCGGGGTCTCTCCCTCCTCGACGGCGTCTTCGACGCTGGCCAGGAGGGCGGCGTGGAGTGCCCACGCCTCTTCGTTCGTGAGGTCGAGTGCGGTCGGACTGTCGTGGGCCGAAGCGGTCATTGTGTGCCTCCGGTCTGTGGTAGGGGCCGGCGGTTATAAACTGTGTGTATGATTAGCACACTCCGCGCACGGCCGGCAAAGACTGAAATTCGTCGAGCAGAGCGGCGTCGAGAGGCTCTCGAAGCGCGTCCGGACGTATTCTTCGAGCGAGTTACTCGAAACTGTGAACGTTCCGCTCGTTTACTCGAAGGCCGGAATCCCGGTTGCTGACTGCCATCCCACCGAATCGAGTGAACGGAGTCACTCGAAGGCCGGGATGCCAGTCAGGTCCGCCCCGAGGACGAGGGTGTGGATGTCGTGGGTGCCCTCGTAAGTGTACACCGTCTCGATGTTGGCCATGTGTCGCATCGGCGAGTAGTCGGTGGTGATGCCGTTGCCGCCGAGCATCTCGCGGGCCGTCCGCGTCACCTCGCGCGCCATCCGCACGTTGTGTCGCTTCGCCATCGACACCTGCTGGTGACGCAAGTCGCCGCGCTCTTTTATCTCGGCGAGGCGGTGCGCCATCAGTTGCCCGTTCGTTATCTGCGTCGCCATCTCGGCGAGTTTGTCCTGTTGCATCTGGAAGCGGGCGATGGGCCCGCCGAACTGGTCGCGGTCCTTCGCGTAGGCGAGGGCGTCCTCGAAGGCGTCGCGGGCCGCGCCGACTGCGCCCCACGAGATGCCGTAGCGGGCCTGCGTGAGACACGACAGCGGCCCCTTCATCCCCTCGACGTTCGGGAGGACGTCCTCCTCGGGCACCCACACGTCGTCGAGGCCGATTTCGCCCGTGACGGACGCGCGCATCGAGAGTTTGTCGTCTATCTTGTTCGTGCTCACGCCGTCGCGGTCCGTCTCCACGAGGAAGCCTCGAACCGGCGCGTTCGCCGCGGAGGTGTCGCGCGCCCAGACGACGGCCACGTCGGCGATGGGCGAGTTCGTTATCCACGTCTTCGACCCGTTCAGCACGTAGCCGTCGTCGTCCCGTTCCGCGCGCGTCTCCATCCCCGAGGGATTCGACCCGTGTTCGGGTTCGGTCAGGCCGAAACAGCCGACGGCCTCGCCGGTGCCGAGTTCGGGGAGCCACCGCTCTTTCTGCTCCTCGGAGCCGAACGCGTCGATGGGGTACATGACGAGTGCGCCCTGCACGCTCGCCATCGACCGAATGCCCGAGTCGCCGGCCTCTAGCTCCTGCATCAGGATTCCGTACGCGCGGTCACCGACGCCCGGGAGGCCGTAGCCGTCGATGGTGGGGGCGTAGAAGCCGAGTTCGCCCATCTGCGGAATCAGGTCCATCGGGAACGTCCCCTCCTCGAAGTGCTCACCGATGTCGGGTTTGACCTCGCTCTCGACGAACCGTCGCGCCTCGTCTCGAATCATCCGCTCCTCCGCCGTGAGGTCCTCTTCTAAACCCAGATAATCGAGCATGATGGTACTGCGGGGGACGGTGGACAAAAGGTGTTCGCTCGGCGACGGCGGGCCGCCCCGACCCCCGACCGCTCGTCGGTCGGTTCGGACGGCGACTCCACCGCACTCGTCGCCGAGTGACCCGACTGCCGGGGGGCGAACCCTTTTGACCCGTCCTGTGAAGGAGTGACACATGTCCGAGCGAGAACGTGAGCGCGAGCGAGAGTCCCCGAAACAGGCGCTGTTCGACAGTATCGAGTCCGAGCGCGAGCGACTGAAGACGGTCGCCCGCGACATCTGGGAGCGTCCCGAAGTCGCCTGCGGGAGACCGAGTCGAGCGAACGCCTCCAGTCGGTCCTGCGCGAGGAGGGGTTCGAAATCGAGACGGGCGTGGGCGGCATCGAGACGGCGTTCGTCGCCCGCTACGGCGACGAGGACCCCGTCGTCGGCACGATGGGCGAGTTCGACGCCCTCCCGGGGATGAGTCAGCGAGCGACGGCCGAACGCGACCCGGTCGACCCGGGCGGGCCGGGACACGGCTGCGGGCACAACCTGTTCGGCGTCGGGAGCCTCGGCGGCGCACTCGCCGTCGCGCGCGCCATCGACCGCGGCGACCTCTCGGGCTCCGTCGTCTTCTTCGGGACGCCCGCCGAGGAGGCCGGCGGCGGCAAGGTGTACATGGTCCGTGACGGCGCCTTCGACGACGTGGACGCCATCGTCTCCTGGCACCCCGCTGGTACAACGCGCCGAGCAAGGGTTCGTGTCTCGCCAACGACGCGTTCGACTTCACCTTCGTCGGCGAGACGTCGCACGCCGCCGCCGCGCCAGAGTCGGGGCGCTCCGCGCTCGACGCGGTGCAACTCATGAACACCGGCGTCGAGTACATGCGCGAACACGTCTCCGACGCGTCCGCATCCACTACGTCGTCCGGAACGGCGGCACCGCGGCCAACGTCGTCCCCGGCGAGGCCAGCGTCGAGTACCTCGTGCGCGCCCCGGAACGCGACGAGGTCGAACGCGTCTCCGAGTGGGTCCGCGACGTCGCCGAGGCGGCCGCGAAGATGACCCGGACCGAAGTCGAGGCCACCAAGACCGCCGGCATGTACGGCGTCCTGCCGAACCACACCATCGCCGACGCCATCCGAGCGAACATGGAGCGCGCCGAGTTCCCGCTGGACGACGACCAGCGCGCGTTCGCCGGGGGAACTCCGCGAGACGCTCGGCGACGTGGAGGGCGCACTCGGAGAACTGCCCGAGTCGGAGCGCGAAGCCGCCCGCGAGGCGGCGATGTTCACCCGGCCTATCGACGCCCCGGACGAGGACGAGACCGGGTCCTACTCGACGGACTCGGGCGACGTGTCGTGGAACGTCCCGCTCGGGCGGTTCACGGCCGCGACGTGGCCCGTGGGGACGCCCGCCCACTCGTGGCAGGCCGTCGCGGCCGGCAAGGAGGTGGGGACGGCGGGGATGGAGTTCGCGGCGAAGACCATCGCGGCGACGCTCGCTGACCTCATCGCCGACGACGAACTCCGCCGGCGCGCCCGCGCGGAGTTCGAGGAACAGTCGGCCAGCCACGAGTACGAGAGTCCGCTCCCCGACGGCGCGACCCGTACGAACTCGTGAGTCGGTAGTGGGAGACGGCCGAGAGAGAACCGGAGAGTGACCGAAAAGAGAGCGAGAGACCGCCGCGAGACGGTCAGGCCGCCGCGTCCATCCGGACCCGTCGGGCGTAGGCGGCGAAGTTGTCGAACAGGCGCTTGGCCTCGCAGGCCGCGTCGTAGTTCTCGGCGGTGATGCCGTCGAGGACGGACTGGATCCGTTCGTCGGGCAGGTCCTTGCCCTTCGTCACCGCCTCCGCGGTGTCGGTGTCGTACTCGGGGTGGAACTGCACGCCCCACGCGTGGCCCTTCCGGAAGGCGTGGACGCCGTAGTCGTTCTCCGCGAGGAGTTCCGCGCCCGCCGGGAGTTCGGTGACGGCGTCCGAGTGCGTCGTGAAGACGGTGAACGTCTCGTCGATGCCCTCGAACAGTTTGCTCTCCGTCGTCCGCGACACCTCGCGGTAGCCGATTTCGTACTCGCCCATGTCCTCGACGCGGCCGCCGAGTGCCTCCGCGACCACCTGGTGACCGTAGCAGACGCCGAGTATCGGCACGTCGCGGTCGGCGGCGTCGGCGACGTAGTCGACGAGGGGCGGAATCCACTCCTCGTCCCAGTAGACCGACGCGCGCGACCCGGTGACGACCACGCCGTCGAAGTCGAAGTGCGACGGCAGTTCGCTCTCAGTCGCGTCGAACTCCGCCAGGTCGGCGTCCAGTTCCCGTCGAAAGTTCCGTCGCGTGTTGGTGTCTCCGTGTGAGGCGTCCAGTAAGGCGAAACGGAGTGTCCCGGTTTCCTGAGTCATCGTGAGAGCCAACGACGTGGGACGAAAAATGACTTGCGCTCGTGCGAGGGATTGCCGTTCCCTCGGTGATCGGTGCCGCGCGGCCTACTCGTCGTCGGCGTCGGCGAGGAAGCCCAGCAGTTCGTCGTTGACGCGCTTGGACCGTTCGACGTGCGCGAGGTGGCCCGCGTCCTCGACGGCGACGAACTCGCCGCGCGGGAGGGCCTCGGCCAACTCGCGGCCGCGGTCGACGGGCCAGACGCTGTCGGCGGTGCCGTGGACGACCAGTGTGGGCGCCGTCACCTCGTACGGCGCGTCGAGTTCGTAGTCCCGGATAGCGGCAACTTGTGCCTCCCACGCGTCGGGCGCGGCGTCCTCCTCGGCGCGCCACTCGACCATCTGCCGGACCGCGTCGGGGTGGCGCTCGACGAACCGGTCGGACAGGGCCGCCGCGAGCGACCGTTCGAGTCCCTCGCGGTCGTTCGGCGGGGCGTAGAGCGATTCGAGGGCGAGGTCCGCGCCGGAGGCGGCGGACCCGAGACAGACCAGACGGTCGACGCGCGCGGTGGTGCGCGCCGCCGCCAGACCGACCACGCCGCCGAGTCCCGCGCCGACGACGGTGGCAGAGCGGAGTCCCGCGTCTGAGAGGACGCTCGTCAGGTCGGCGACGAGGTCCGACATCGCGTAGGGGCCCGCCGGCGCGTCCGACCGTCCCGCGCCGCGGACGTCCGTGACGACGCTCTCGTACGGGCCCGCGACGGCGGCGTGTTGCCACCCCCACTGCCACGCGCCGTAGCCGGCGTCGCCGACGAACACCACCGGGTCGCCGTCGCCGTCGCGTTCGTAGTAACAGGAGACGCCAGCGTTCGAAGCCAGAGGCATGCGCGGCAATCGGCGAGGGTCGGCCTTATACCTTCGACAAGCGCTCCCGCGACGGGCTACTGCGTCTGCAGTCGCCAGTCGTCCGCGTCGGCGTCGTACGCGAGGACGCCGTGGAACAGCGTCTTGAGCGTGTTCACCGTCGTCTCGTCCTGCGTCGTCGGGTCGAGGAAGAACAGGCCGGTGGCCCCCACGGCGTCCAGACGGCCCGTGAGGACGTGCAGGAACCGGTAGAGCGTCTCGACGGAGACGTACTGGAGCACGAGCGTCAGCGAGTCGAGGGAGACGACGACGGCGGCGTCCTCGTCCTGCCAGTCGTTCAGGTACTTCGTCACCTGCATCCCGATGCCCGTCGCGTCCGCGGGACTCGACACCGTCTCGACGGCGACGCCGTCCGGCGGGTCCCCCGCGAACGAGTCCGGCGTCGTCACGACGGCGGCCGCCGCCGGCGCGTCGCCGAGGACTTCCACCCAGTGGTCGTACCACTGGGTCGCCGGCCGCGAGAAACTGATGCCGAGGAGGTGAACGGGGCGTTCGTCGCCGACGAGGAGTCGCTTGCACGTCGCGTCCGACCCGGACTGCAACTGCGGGCGAAGGACGAGGACGTTGGCGGCGTCCCGCGTCTCGTTCGTCACCCGTTCTGTGAGCTCCATGCAGTTGTTTTAGAAATCCAACAGATAGTCTTAACTCTTGCTCTGTCGTCAAACGGTGAGGTTCGGTCCGAAACGAACGTCAGGATCGATGGTCCGCGCGAGGGCGTCGGCCGGCGAGGCGCGTCCCTCCGGGGCGCCGGCCGCGGAAGTGCGTCCCCCCGGGGGGACGCCTCAGGCGTCGAGAACCTGCCGGAGCACGTCCGGCGCCTCCGCCAGCACGTCGTCCAGAGCGTCGACGTTCGGACCGCCGCCCTGCGCGAAGTCCGGCGGGCCGCCGCCGCCGCCGCCGACGCGCGAGGCGAGTTGACCGACGACTTCGCCCGCGTGATGCCCACGCCGTCGGGGACGCCGACGACGAACTGGGCGCTGCCGCCCGCGGCGGAGCCGAGGACGGCCACTTTGCCCTCCCCGACGATGGCGTTGGCCGTCGCGCGGAGTTCGTCGGCGTCGCCGTCGAGTCGCTGAACGACGGCGGGCGTGCCGTTCACGTCCGTCTCCTCCGTCTCCGCGGCGGCGCGCGCCTCCGCGAGTTCGGACTTCAGCCGGTCGATGGTCTTGCCGCGTTCCTTCCACTCGGTGAAGAACCGCTCGGCCGTGTCCGGCACGTCCTCGGGGTTCACGTCGAGCACCTCGGCCGCGTCGTAGAGGGCGTCTTCGGTGCGCTGCGTCGCCTCGATGGCCGCGTCGCCCGCGGCGAAGACGACGCGTTCGATGCCGTCCTGCACCGGTTCGGTCGTCAGCACCTTGATGGCGCCGATGTCGCCGGTCCGCTTGACGTGCGTCCCGCCGCAGGCCTGCACGTCGTCGCCGACGGAGATGACGCGGATGTTCTGTCCCGGCGGGATGCCGCCCTGATAGAGGTCGAACCCGTACCGCTCCTCCGCTTCGTGGCGGTCCGGCCACTCCTGTTTCACCGGGACGTTCCGCATCACGACGTCGTTGGCCACCTGCTCTATCCGCTTGACCTCCTCGCGCGTGATTCGCTCGTAGTGGGTGATGTCGAAGCGGGCGCGGTCGGTGCCCTTCTGTGCCCCGGCCTGTCGCACGTGGTCGCCGAGCACCTGTCGGGCCGCGTAGCCGACGACGTGCGTCGCCGTGTGGTGCCGCATCAGGCGGCGGCGACGCTCCACGTCGAGTTGCCCGCGGACGAACTCGCCCTTGCCGGGGTCCTCGTCAGTCCGGTGCAGGACGACGCCGTCGCGTATCTGCACGTCCGTCACCTGCACCGTCGTGTCGTCCGTCGAGAGCGTCCCGTGGTCGGCCGGTTGCCCGCCGCCCTCGGGGTAGAACATCGTCTGGTCGAGGACGACGTCGTAGCCCGCCTCGCGTTCGAGGACGTCGAGGACGACGGCCTCGAACTCGGTCCGCTCCTGGTCGTCGTAGTAGAGCTTCTCCGTGTCGGGCAGGTCAGAGAGGCGGTCCTCGCGTTCCTCGGCCGCCTCGGCGGCCCCTTCGCCCTCGTGTCGGTCGGCGACCAGCGAGTAGAAGTCGTCCGGCACGTCCACCCGCGCACCGCGCTCTTCGGCTATCTCCTCGACCATGTCGGGTTGGATGCCGTGGGAGTCGTACAGTTCGATGAGTTCCTCGACCGGGATGGGCTCGTCGCGGCCGGCGTAGTCGTCGGCGAGCGTCTCGACCTTCCGCGTCCCGCGTTCGAGCGTCTCGCGGTACTTCCGCTCCTCGGTCCGCACGATGTCGCGGATGGTGTCGCGGTTCTCGTAGCCGAGGCGTTCGGCCTGCATGTCCACGAGTTCGTCGAGAGGGGCGTCGACGCCCACGTTGTCGACGAGGCGCTTCGTCCGACGGAGGACCATGCGCGCGAGGTAGCCCGTCCCGACGTTCGAGGGGACGATGCCGTCGCCGAACATGTACGCGAGCGTCCGGCAGTGGTCGGCGATGGCGTAGATGTCTTCGAGGGGACGGAGCAGAGCCGTCAGTTCGTCGGCGTCGACGCCCAACTGGTCGGCGATGTCGACGCGCGCCTCGTACACGTCTCCACCTCGTCGATGTCGAGATAGCCCGACAGTTTCGCGGCGCGGTGGACGAGTTCCTCCTCGTCGTCGGTGAGGGTGAGGTTGGCGTTCTCCTTCAGGAACTCGATCATGTCCGGGTACACCGCCTCGTAGACGGTGGCGGTCCCCTGCGACACCCACGCCCAGCGTTCGAGGCCGTAGCCGGTGTCGACGATGTAGGTGTCCATCGGCGAGTACCGGTTGCCGTCCTTCATCTCGTACTCGCCATCGGGGTCCTGTTCCATCGACATGAAGACGAGCGTCGCCAACTCGGCGCCGCGGTACAGCACCTCGAAGGCGGGGCCGGCGTTGCCGCCGCCGACCCACGGGTCCTCGATGTACGTTATCTCTTCGAGGTCCGCGCCCATGTGCTCGAAGAACTCGTCGCAGAGTTCGACCGTCTCGTCCTTCCAGTAGACTTCGCCGGAGTAGGCGTACTCGTCGCCGACCTCCTCGCGGGCGTTGAACGCGTGGTGGGCCATCATCTCGAACGCCATCGTGTGCCGGCCCGTCTTCCCCACGTTGTCGATGTCCTGCATCCGGATACAGGGCTGCGAGATGGTGAGCGGGTTCGCCGGCGGCGGCGTCTGTCCGCTGGTGACGAGCGGTTGGAAGTCGTAGATAGACGCCTGCGTCAAGAGCACGTCGTCACGCCAGCGGTTGGCCGCGACCGGGTACGGTTCGATGCGTTCGTGGCCGTGTTCCTCGAAGAACGAGAGGAACTCCTCTCGCATCTCTTCGAGGGTGTACTCCTCGTCGAAACCGGGGTTGTCGATGAACGAGTAGTCGTCCGCCGGCGGTTCCCCACACGTCTCGCGGTCGGGGTCCCGCGTCCAGAAGTACGCGTCGGTCACCGGGCACTGTTTCCGGTAGAACCCCTCCTCCTCGAAATAGTCGAGGCGGTACTCCTCTTCGAGTTCGCTCATTACCCCAGATTGACCCACGGCCGGGTAAAACAGTTCCGGGTGTGCGGGACGGGGACCGACGATTTCGGTATCGTTTCCGCACTCGCGGGCGGGAAACGAGCGTCCGACGCGCGGCCGCCGCCGACACCGCTAACGTCGTCGCCCGACTACTCGCGCGCATGGAACTACGCGAGTCTCTCCGGCGACGCCCCGCGGTCGAGTGGGTGGCGTGGGTACTGCTCTCCGAACTTGCGGGCGTCGTCGGCGGCGTGGCGACGGCGTCGGCCATCGGGACGTGGTATCAGACGCTCGTCCAACCGGCGTTCGCGCCGCCGAACTGGGTGTTCGGTCCGGTGTGGACGACGCTGTACGCCCTGATGGGGACGGCGGCGTTCCTCGTCTCCCGGTCCTCGCACCCGCGGGCCCGCGTCGCCCTGTACGCCTTCCTCGGCCACCTCGTCCTCAACGTGGCGTGGTCCCTGGCGTTCTTCGGCCTGCAGTCGCCGCTGTACGGCCTCGTCGTCATCGTTCCCCTCCTCCTCGCCATCGTCGCCGTCACCGCCCTGTTCGGCCGCATCGACCGCCGGGCCGCGGCACTCATGCTCCCGTACCTCGCCTGGGTGGCGTTCGCGACGGCGCTCAACTATCGGTTCTGGGTGTTGAACTAAATCGTGAGGAATCACACCGCGTTCCGGACGAACGCGCCGCAACAGTTATGTGAATCCTGAATGTTCTCTAGCCAGACTGACGTGCGAGGACTGGAGCAACTGCGACTCGCCGTGGACGACCCGGCGGCAATGGAGCATCTGACGCTGGTGTCCGATTCGGGGTCCTTCGTCCCGGCCGGCGACGACGAACCGGCAGACGTCGCCATCGTCACCGACCCGTCGAGCGAATTCGAACGCGACGTGCCGGTCGTCTGCTACGCCGACTGCGACCCGGCGGCGGTGCCCCGACCGGAGCGGTTCGACGCGTTCGTGCGGCGGGGCGACGAGGAATCGCTCCGCACGCAACTCCGCTGGCTCGCGGCGCGGGCCGACGGCGTGGCGGCCCACGAGACGAGGCTCAGACGACTCTACGAGGGGAGTTCGAGACTCATCTCGGCCGAGACGACCGACGAACTGTTGGACAAGACGCTCGACATCGCCGACCGCATCCTCGCGTTCGACAACTCCGTCGTCTGCACCGACGCCGGCGACGGCTTCCACGTCCGCGCCACCGACGACGACTTCGACGACGACGACCGAATCGACTACGACAGGGGACTCGTCGGTGAGACGCACCGGACGGGCGAATCGTTCCGCCTCGACGACGTCCGAGACAGCGACGTGGCCGACCCCGCCGACCCGGGGTTCCGGTCGGTCGTCAGCGTGCCCATCGGCGACGTCGGGGTGTTTCAGGCCATCTCGACGGACGTGAACGCGTTCGACGAGACGGACCGCCGCCTCGCGGAACTGCTCGTCTCCTACGTCGCCGAGACGGCCGCACGAATCGAGTCCGAGGCGGCGCTTCGGGAGAGCCGAAGCCGCGTCGAAGCGCTCCACCGCGGCACGGTCGAACTCGCCGCCGTCACCGACATCGACGAACTGTTCGAGCGAACCGTCGCGGTCACCGACGAGATTCTCTCGTTCGACCTGAGCTACGTCGGCGTCGTCGACGACGGCTTCATCGTCCCCGCCGCGATGTCGGAGGGGTTCCCCGAGGACGGCGCGGAGGTCAAGTCGCTCGAAGACGGCGGCGTCGCCGCCGCCGTCTACCGAACGCAGGAGACGCGTCTCGTCACGGACATGGCCGAGGCCGACGACGCCGAACCGGCGAAGGACACCTATCGGTCGGGGCTGAGCGTCCCAATCGGCGACTTCGCGGTGTTTCAGGCCGCCGCGTACACGCCGCACGCGTTCGACGAGACGGACGCGGAACTCACCGAACTCCTGATGGCGCACGTCGCCGTGACCGCCGAGCGAATCCGCGCCGAGGAGGACCTCCGCGAGGAACGCGACCGCTCGACCGCCCTGTTCGAACACGTCTCCGACGCCGCCGTCGCCTATCAGGTGGACGAGGGCGCGTGCGTCGCGTCGGTCCAGAGCGTCAATCACGCCTTCGAGGAGCGGTTCGCCCGGTGCGGTGTGGACGTCATCGGCGAGGACCTCGTCGCCGAAATCGTCCCCGACGACGAGACGGACCCCCCGGAATTGAGCGTCGCGGCGGGGGAGCGACGGCGCTGCGAGGTGCAGCGACTCGCGAACGGCGACCGGCGCGAGTTCATCCTCAACGTCGTCCCACTCGACCCCGACGCCGCCGACGGCGTGGGGTACGCGCTCTACACCGACATCACCGAGCGGAAAGAGCGCGAGTCGGAGCTGAGACGGCAGAACCAGCGGTTGGAGGAGTTCGCCAACATCGTGAGCCACGACCTGCGGAACCCCCTCGCGGTGGCGCAGGGACACCTCGAACTGGCACGCGAGACGGACCGCGAGGAGTCGTTCGAAGCGGTGGCGGACGCGTTGAACAAGATGGAACGACTCATCGACGACCTGCTGTCGCTGGCGCGGCAGGGCGAAGTCGTCGGCGAGACGACCCCCGTGGACGTGGCGGCGGTCGCCCGTCGGGCGTGGGACACCGTCGAGACCGAAGACGCGACGCTGGAGAGCGCCACCGCGACGGTCGAGGCCGACGACGAGCGTCTGGCCGAACTGCTCGGGAACCTGTTTCGGAACTCGGTCGAGCACGGCGCTCGACGTACCTCCGGTCGCTCTCCTCCCGGAGACGGCGTGGAACACAGTTCCACGAGCAACCGGACGTCGTCCGGTGACAGCGTGGAGCATGGCTCCACGAGCAGTCGGCCGGCGGCCGACGAAGCCGTCGAACACGGCGACACGAGCGGCGGCGTCACGATTCGCGTCGGTCCGTTGGACGGCGAGCGGGGGTTCTACGTCGAAGACGACGGCCCCGGCATCGACGAGGACCGCCGCGAGTCGGTGTTCGACCCCGGCGAGACCACCGGCGGCGACGGCATCGGCTACGGTCTCACCATCGTCTCGCGCATCGCGGAGGCGCACGACTGGGACGTGTCGGTGACCGAGAGCGCCGACGGCGGCGCGCGGTTCGAGTTCCGAGCCGACTGAACCGACTCGTTACTCGTCGGTCGCGGCGGCCAACGACGCGAGCAGCGCCTCCAGTTGCACCTGCTCGTTCGCCCCCTCGGTGATGCGGTAGTCCGCCTCGCCGATGCGCTCCATCAGGCGGACCGTCGTGCGTTCGTCCAGGTCGAAGTCCCACACCGACCGGTGCAGTTGGTCGATGATGTCGCCGCCGGCCATCCCGGTGTCGACGAGGAGCGTCTCCAGTTTCGACCGGGCGGCGAGGAAGTCGCCGTCGATGGCCGACTGGACCATCGCCTCGATGTCCTCGGGGCGAGCCGTCGAGGTGATGAGGTAGACGGCCTCCTCGTCCACCACCTCGCCCGTCGTCGCCGCCGCCTGCAGGGAGTTGATGGCGCGGCGCATGTCGCCGCCGGCGGCGTAGACGAGGGCGTCGAGTCCGTCCTCGGTGAGTTCGATGTCCTCGGCCGCGGCGATGTCGCGCACCTGTTCGGCCACGGCGTCGTCCCCGAGGGGCGAGAAGCGGAACACCGCACACCGCGACTGGATGGGGTCGATTATCTTCGAGGAGTAGTTACACGAGAGGATGAAGCGCGTGTTGTCGGAGAACTGCTCCATCGTCCGGCGCAGGGCCGACTGCGCGTCCGAGGTGAGAGAGTCCGCCTCGTCGAGGAAGATGACGCGGTAGTCGAAGCCGCCGAACGACGAGCGCGCGAAGTTCTTGATTCGGTCGCGCACCACATCGATGCCGCGTTCGTCCGAGGCGTTGAGTTCGAGGAAGTTGCCGCGCCAGTCGTCGCCGTAGATGGCGCGGGCGATGGCCGTCGCGGAGGTGGTCTTGCCGACGCCCGCCGGGCCCGCGAACAGCAGGTGCGGCAGGTCGTCCTGTTCGATGTACGAGCGGAGTCTGTCGACGATGTCCTCCTGCCCGTACACGTCGTCCAGCGTCTGCGGTCGGTACTTCTCGATCCATATCTCGCGACCCGTGGGGGCGTCCTCCGCGTCCGCGGCCTCGCTCATACGCTGCACACGGTCCCGGCGGGTGATAAAGCACCCGCGTTGCGCCGCCGACCGGAGCGAAACCGAGAAACCCGCGGCGGGCGGAGAGGCGGCCATGCACGTCACCGTCGAAGTCGTCGGCGAGGACACCCGCGAGGTCAGCGTCGGCGACGACGACACGTACGCCGACCTGATTCGGGCGGTGGACCTCAGCCCCCACGAGGTGTCCGTCCTCGTCGACGGGTCGCCCGTTCCCGAGGACCAACCCGTCGCCACCGACCGGGTGAAGATTCTCCGCCTCATCAAGGGCGGAGCAGAGTGAGGCGGCGGCGTGACCGAGATACGTCGTGCCCGGCCCGACGACCACGGACGCGCCGTCGAACTGCTCGACGCCGCGATGCTCGAAGTCGACGCCGACCGCGTCCGCGACCGAATCGACCGCGGGGGCGTCCTCGTCGCCGAGGCTGACGGCCGCGTCGTCGGCGTCTGCGTCCTCGCAGACCGGGGCGCGGCGACGGAGATAGCCCAGATAGCGGTGCATCGCTCTCGACGGGCGCGGGGCATCGGCCGGCGACTGGTCGAGGCGGCCGCGACGGAGACGAACGGACCGCTGACGGCCACGTTTCGGCGGCAGGTCCGCCCGTTCTACGAGTCGCTCGGGTTCGAGATAGCGCCCGCTACGGAGGGGGCGGACGACGGCGGGGACGGCGGAGGGGACGACGCCGTGGGTGACGACGACCCCCCGACCGATGGCCGGTGCCGCGGCGTCCTCAGATGAGCGGCGCGACCAGTTCGCGGCCCGCGTCGAGGAGTTCGCGGACGGCCTCCTCGCTGGACGCCTCGGCGTAGACGCGCATCTTCGGCTCCGTCCCCGAGGGGCGGGCGAGGAGCCACGACCCGTCCTCCAGCAGGAGTTTGAAGCCGTCGAGGGTGACGACTTTCTCGATGTCCCGTCCCGCGACCTGTTCGGGGAGTTCGTCGTCCAGTTCGTCGATGACGCGCTGTTTCTCGGCGTCGGGGCAGTCGAGACTTATCTTGTCGGCGACGATGTCGCGTGGGTGTCGAGGAGTCGGTCCACGCGTTCGTCCATCGGTTCGGCGACGGCCGCGGCCGCGCCGAGCAGTCCCATCAGGACGCCATCCTTCTCGCGGACGTGCCCGCGGATGGAGAAGCCGCCGGACTCCTCGCCGCCCATCAGCGCGTCGTGTTCCTTCATCGCGTCGGCGACCCACTTGAAGCCGACAGCCGTCTCGAACACCTCCTCGCCGTGCGCCTCGGCGATGCGGTCGATGAGGAACGTCGTCGAGACGGTTCGGATGGCCGGACCGCTGTCGTCGGCGAGGAGGTAGTCGTACGCGGCGGCGAAGAACAGGTTCTCGTCGAGGTGGCCGCGTTCGGGCGTGACGAACGCCACGCGGTCGGAGTCGCCGTCGTTGGCGACGCCGAGGTCAGCGTCCTCCTCGCGGACCCGTTCGACCAACCGTTCGAGGTTCTCGGCGCTCGGTTCCGGCGGCGACCCGCCGAACTCGGGGTCGCGGTCCCCGCGGATGCTGATGACCTCGGCGCCCGCCGATTCGAGGAGGGCGTCGGTGACGCCGCGCCCCGACCCGTGCATGGCGTCGTAGACGACGGTGAGTCCCGAGAGGTCGGCGTCCACCAGTTCGCGGGCGTGCTCGAAGTGCGGCGTGACGATGTCCACCTCCTCGACGGTCCCGTGTTCGGACTCGGGGAGCAGGTCGGGTTCGGCGAGGCGTTCCTCGATGGCCTCCGTCACCTCGGGGAGGGCGGGCGCGCCGTCCGAGGGGATGAACTTCACGCCGTTGTACTCCGGCGGGTTGTGCGACGCCGTTACCATCAACGCGCCCGAGAGGCCGCGGTCGGCGATGGCGTAGGCGACGAGCGGCGTCGGTCGGTCGCGGTCCGGAAGGAGGACGTCGAAGCCGTTGCCCGACAGCACCTCCGCCAGCGACTCGGCGAACCCGAGCGAGGTGTCCCGCGCGTCGTAGCCGACGAAGACGGGCGCGTCGAACCCCTCGTCTGTGAGATAGTCGGCGACGGCCTGTCCCACGATTCGGACCCGGTCGTCCGTGAACGTGTCCAGCGTCGCGCGCCACCCGTCGGTCCCGAAGGAGATAGCGTCCATGCGGAGACGTGCGCCGCCGTCGGTCAAAAAGGTACGCCGCGAACGGGGCGACGGAACCGGCCGCTCGGCGGGAGCCAACGGGCTTTTGCTCGTCGGTCCCCCCTCTCCGGACGATGACGCGAATCGTGGCCGTCTGCGGGAGCAGACGCGAGGGGAGTTACACCAAGCGGTCGCTCGAAATCGTGCTCGACGCCGCGCGCGACGCCGGCGCCGAGACGACGATGCTCGACTTGGGCGCCGTGGACCTCCCCCTCTACCACCCGGACAGAGACGAACAGGGCGAATCCGAACGGCTGACACGACTCGTCCGCGAGGCGGACGGCGTCGTCGTCGGGTCGCCCGTCTACCACGGGTCCTACTCCTCGACGTTCCGCAACTTCCACGACTACTGCTCCAAGGACGAGTTCGAGGACACCGCCGTCGGACTGGTGGCCACCGCGGGCGGCGGGTCCTACGGCGCGACGCTCGAACACATGCGGAGCACCATCCGCGGCGTCCACGGCCGCGTCGTCCCCGAACAGGTCGGCGTCCGCGGCGCGTACAACGTCTACGACGGCGACGAACTCACCGACGAGGACGTGCGCCGGCGCCTCGTCTCGTTGGCCGAGTCCGTCGTCGAGGAGGCGCGACGCCTCCACCCGGAGACGGCGCGGGCCGCCTGCGCGGACGACTGAGCGTCAGCCCTCGACCAACCGCTCTTTCGCCCGCCGGGACAACTGCTTTATCTCGTACTCGCGCGACATCGCCGCCGACCGCGAGTCGAACGACTCCCTGTGCACCAGTTCGACCGGCGTCCGGCCGCGGGTGTACTTCGCGCCCTCGCCCGCGTCGTGTTCCTCGACGCGCCGCGCCACGTCCGTCGTGTACCCGGTGTAGAGGGTGTCGTCCGCACAGCGGAGGACGTAGACGTAGTGGTCGCCCATCGCCGCGGCCTCACTCCACCTCGACGTCTCCACCACGTCCGCGAGGCGGGCGCTGTCGGCGACGCCGTGGCTCACGGTCAGCGGCGACACGCTGACGGCGGCGTCCACCATCGCGCGGCGGTCCGAGCCGACGGGGTACCGGTCGCGGTGCGTCTCCGCGAGGGGGAACGGGTTCTCCCAGCCGACGGCGTCGGGCCACGTCCGGTCGTTGAGTTCGACGCGGCGTTCGTCCGGCCCGAGTTCGTCGTCCTCGACGGGTTCGACCTGCTGGCCGTAGTCGTGGTGCGGTTCGGTCAGCATCACCGGCGGGTGCGGCGAGTCGACGGGCGCGTTCACGTTCAACAGGTCCACGTCGTCGTAGACGCCGGCCGAGAGGGCGCGTTCGACCAGGCCGACGGCGACGCGGGCGGGCCGGCCGAAGTCGTACTCCTCGGGCGGCGAGAGGAAGAAGTCCGTCGAGTGGTACGCGGAGATGGCGAGTGCGGGCGTCCCGAGGAACGCGGCTTCGATACCCGCGCCGACGGTGCCGGACCGACCGACGACGTAGTTGCCGGCGTTCGGTCCGTCGTTGACGCCGGCGACGACCACGTCGAAGTCCGCGTCCAGTCCGCGGAGGCCGTAGGCGACGCAGTCGGCGGGCGTCCCCGCGAGGGCGTACCCCCACGGGTGGTCGCGGACGACGGCGGTGTGGTTGCGGGTGCGGCCGACGCCGCTCTGGTTGCCGTCGGGCGCGACGACGGTCACGTCGCCGAGGGAGGTGAGTTCCTCGCGGAGCGTGGCGATTCCCGGAGCGTCGATACCGTCGTCGTTCGTCAGGAGGATGGTGTATCCGTCGCTCATCGAATAGTGGAGCGTTCTCGGGGTGCTACGTAGCGTTTCTGGTCTCGCGGAGAAACGACCGGTCGCGTGGTCTCACGCCGGTCGGTTCGAAGGATACGGCTTCGCGTGGTGGTCTTCGTCCGCTTCAGTGGTCATGCAGTGCGGGTTCGTTGTCGTGCGACCTCCGCGATACCCGCGTTCGCCGAGCAGTTGGTGCAGGCGAGCAGTCGCCCTTCACCGTCGGTGAACACGCGCGCGAAGCGTTCAGACACGTGCGACCCGCAGTGGTCGCAAGTTGGCATGGTTGAATCCGGCAGCCACCACATGTGCCGGTAACACGTGTACGAATCCCACCCATATAGGGCTTCGCGCGCGTGCGCGAGGGACACCGAATCGTCCACAAATGTGGTTCGAAACCGGACGTACGTGTTGCGCGCGGAGTCACGAGCGGTCGTGCAGACGCGCCGGAGCGTCACCCCGCCTCAGGCGTCGTCCGCGCCGGTCGGCTCGTCGGTTTCGGTCCGAGCGTCGCTGACCGCGCGTGCGACGAGACCGGCCTGCGCGCCCGCGATGAACCCGGCGTCGACGTTGACCGTCGAGATGACCGTACACGACTGGAGCATCCCCGCGAGGGCCGCCTCGCCCGCGCCGCCGTGACCGTACCCCGTGGACACCGGAAGGCCGATGACGGGCGTGTCCACGAGTCCCGCGACCACCGTCGGGAGTGCGCCCTCGCGGCCCGCGGCGACGATCAGTACGTCCGCGTCGCGGAGGGTATCGAGGTGGTCGAGGACGCGTCCGAGGTGCGCCACGCCCACGTCCTCGACGCGGGTGACGGTCGCACCCATCTCTTCTAAGATGACCGCCGCCTCGCCGGCCGCCTCGGCGTCGGAGGTGCCGCCGGTGACGACGCCCACCGTCGCCGAGAGGTCCGGCGGGTCGAAGTCGGGGGCGTGCGCGACGAGCGTTCGCGCGCGGTCGTCTCTGTCGAACGCGACGGCGTCGTCGAGGGCGTCCACGACGGCGCTCACGTGGTCGTCCGCCGCGCGGGTGAGGATGGCGCGTCCGGTGGACCGCACGGCCGCCACCGCGAGCGTCGCCGCCTCCTCCGCCGTCTTCCCCTCCGCGAGGATGGCTTCGGGGACGCCGCGTCGCGTCTCGCGCGCCGCGTCGAACCGTCCGGCGCCGGTCGTCGTGTAACCCGAGAGGCGCGCCTCCGCGACGGCCGGGTCGAGGTCGCCCGCCGCGACGGCCTCTAGAATATCTCGCATGGGCGTGCGTTCGCGCCGGTTCCCCACCTACCTATCGCTTTGGGCCGACGACGCCGAAACGGCGACTCACGGGCGTCTCGGGGCCGGAGAACGGCACGAACGATGTGCCCCCACGTATGTGAACTCCCTCTATATAAATCCGTCCCCACCGAAAGGCCATATCCTACCGATATGGGCGGAGAGGCGGCCGATTTGGGAAATCTTATTAAGTAGGCCTTAGAAGGGGTGTCTGTATGGCAGACCTTATTGTCAAGGCAGCCGTCAAGGAAGCGCTCAACGACAAGAACGTCGCTTCTGACTTCTACGACGCGCTCGACGAGGAAGTGAAGGAACTGCTCGAAGACGCCGCCCGCCGTGCGGAAGAGAACGACCGGAAGACGGTCCAGCCCCGCGACCTGTAAGCCGGTTACCCCAATCCAATTTTCTTTGGACGCGACGACCCGCCACCGGCAGGTCTACCAGTCGCGACGCCGACCGTCGTCTGTGTCCCGCACGCGCAGATTCGCCCTCTCCCTCGCCGCGTTCGCCGTCGCCATCGTCGCGACTCCGACCGTCGCGTTTCTCGTCGTCGCGGACGCGACCCTCCCCCGCCTCACCGCCGCCGTCGGCGGGTCGCTTCTCGCCGGTGGCGTCGGCTACGCCCTCGGTACCGACGACACCGCCGCGCGAGTCGGTCGGTCGCGTCTCGGTCTCGGCCTCGTCTGGGCCCCGGTGGCCCTCGCCGTCGCGTTGCTCGCGGCGGTACTGCTCGGCGGCGAGTCGCACGGCCGAGTGGTCGCGGTGGCGGCGTCGGCGTCGGCACCGCGTTCTTCGGCGGCGCGTTCGCCTGGGGTGCCGCCGCGAGCGAACACGCCGCGCGGGCGACGGCGGGCGAGTCCCCCGTCGTGACGTGGGAGGCGCGGCCGCCGACGACGTGGTGGCGGAAGCCGCGTCTCGTCGGCGGCGTCGGCGTCGCCGCCGTCGTCGCCTCCCTCGTCGTCTCGGTCACCGTCGTGCCCGAGGCGTCCTCGCTGACGACGCTGCTCGGCGGACTCACCGGCGGACTCGTGGGAACCGCCGCCAGCGCGCGCCGCCCGCGGACGTCGCGGCCTATCGGAACGGCGTCGCCGTCGAGTCGAGCGGGACGGTGGTGTTCTACGAGTGGGACCGCATCGCGGCGGTCGACCGGACGGCCGACGCCGTGGTCCTCCGTCGCCGGCGAGCGCTCCCGTGGTCGAGACTCGACGCCCGCGCCGACGCCGTCGACGACGCCGAGGACCTCGTGGCGACGCTCCGAGCGCTCCGCGATTAGGGTCGTCGCACGTCCACGCCGTCGTCGGTGCCGACGTACGCCTCGTCGGCGACGCCGACGAACAGGCCGTGTTCGACGACGCCGGGCGTCGCCGAGAGGTCCGTCGCCAGCGACGCGGGGTCGCGGCGACGCGCCGAACGCGCAGTCGAGGACGAGGTTGCCGTTGTCGGTGACGACGGGGCCGTCCTTCCGGTCGGCCCGCCGAAGCGTCGCCTCGCCGCCGAGCGTCTCGACGCGCGCGGCGACGGCGGTGCGGGCGTCGGGGAGCACTTCCAGCGGCACCGTCCGGTCGAGCGTCTCGGTCACCTTCGAGGGGTCGGCGACGACGACGAACCGGTCGGCCATCGCGTCGACTATCTTCTCGCGGGCGTGGGCCGCGCCGCCGCCCTTTATCAGGTTCAGGTCGGCGTCGAGTTGGTCCGCGCCGTCGATGGCGACGTCCACCGTCGACACCTCGTCCAGCGAGACGAGCGGAATCCCCACCTCGCGGGCGAGTTCGCGCGAGGCGAACGAGGTGGCGACGCCGCGCACGTCTGCGCCGTCGGCGACGGCCCGGCCGAGGGCGCGGATGGCGAACGCGGCGGTGCTTCCGGTGCCGAGGCCGACCGTCGCGCCCGAGGAAACGAGTTCGGCGGCGCGTTCGGCCGCACGGCGCTTCTGGTCGTCCGTGCCGCCCGTCGTCTTCATACCCGTGGCGTCGCGACAGGGGCGCACAAACCTTGCGCTCTCCGGTGGCCGACCGTCGCTCTCGTCGCCGTCGTCGCTCTCGTCGCCGTCGTCGCTCTCGTCGCCGTCGTCGCTCTCGTCGCCGTCGTCGCTCTCGTCACCACCGCGTCGGTCGCAGTCACCGTTTTGCCCCCGGCGGCCCACGTGACGGCCATGACACACGTCGCCGTCGTCGCCGGTGTCGGACCCGGACTCGGAGCGTCCATCGCCCGCCGATTCGCCGCGGAGGGCTGTGCCGTCGCGCTTCTGGCACGCTCCGCGTCGTACGTCGAATCGCTCGCCGACGAACTGGACGAGGGGCCGGGGGCGGGACTCGCCGTCCCGACGGACCTCACGCGACCCGCCGAGGTCCGCGACGCGTCGCGGAGTATCTG
>NZ_WPCD01000097.1:0-12992 GCF_009741955.1 Halogeometricum sp. CBA1124
TCGTCGCGGTGGTCGGTCCACCGGGCGTGCATCTCTTCGTCGTGACCCGCGTTCGGGACGAACAGATACCGTCTGTCCTCCTCGTCCGGGAGGCGATAGACGACGGTGTCGTCCAGAATCGTCCCCTCGCGTCGGTGATCATCGCGTACTGCGAGTCGCCCGGGTCGAGGAGCGTCACGTCGTTCGTGGTGAGCCGTTGCATCAGGGTCGTCGCGTCCGGACCGGACACCTCCACCTCTCCCATGTGGGAGACGTCGAAGATACCGGCGGATTCGCGGACGGCCGTGTGCTCTGTCCGAATCGAGTCGAACTCGACCGGCATGTCCCACCCGCCGAACTCGGTGAACTTGGCGTCACGTGCGGCGTGAGCCTCGCGCAACGGCGGTTTGCGAAGGGCCATGACTGGAGGTTGGGTCGCGGCAAGTAATGCTTTGGTATGTCGGTCCGTGCGGCCGCAGGTTCGTATCTCCACCGCCATACACGACATGACGCGATAGCAAATCGGGAACGTCCCGAACTCGACACTGTCTCGGGAGTCGACCGGGTTCCGGCGCAGTCGCTCACGGACGACGGGGGTCGCATCTCTCTCGGGAGAACGAGTCGCGGGCGCACGCGAAGAACGAGACAGACCGGGTCCACGTCCGCGGGCGGCCTAACCGCGCGAGTGGAGCGAGTAAGCGATGAGCGTGACGCCGAGGAACTGGAACAGTCGCGTGAGGAGCGTGAGCGACTGCTGATACTGCAGTCCGAGGTAGCCCTCGCGGAGGAGCACCGACCCGACGAAGGCGATGCCGAACGCGACGGTGGTGAGGAGGAACAGGCCCGCGGAGAGCGCCCGCATCGCTCGACTGTCGTGGCGGCGGTAGCCGCGGTACGCCTGATAGCCCACGTAGCTTCCGACGAGGGTCGACCCGAAGGCGAGTCCGACGATGACCCAGTCGGCGACGACGGTCACGGGCGCCATCAGAGGTCCTCCCACATCCTCGTGAACCGGTCGGCGGTATCGCTCTCGTCTTCGCCGGCGAACGACTCGTCGTCCGTGCGCGTCAGGGACGCCTCGAACGACCCGGCGTCCAGTTCGATAGACACCTCCGAGAGCGTGGCGGTGTAGACGCTGTAGTGGTTGTTGCTGGTCCGAATCTCGGTCCGTTCGTCGAGGAGGCCGTACGCTCGTAATCGTTCCACCCGGCGGTAGACCGTCGGTTTTGACATCTCACATTCGTCGGCAAGCTGTTGTGCGGACATTGGTCTGATACTCGTCGCTGTGAGGATGTCGCGCGCGTACTCGTCGCTGAGGATGTCGAGAACATCGCCCAGCTCTGGGTCCTCACTCACGTGTCGGTCGAACGACCGCCTGTTAGACTATTAGGCCCACGGGTTTCGGCCACGGGCCCGTGGCGGTCGGTTCGGGACGGAGGCTCCGTGGTGGGTCGGAGCGGTACGGTGGCGCTGTGGAGGGGGTGCTGCGTCAGCGGTGACTGCAACGGGGCCGCGGTGTGCTGTCAGAGGGCACGTCACGGTGCTACCGGCGGGGCAGCGCGTGGTCGACTCGGTGGGCCCCATTGCGATTCGACCGAGGGACCGTCGCACAATATAAAAGGGGGGCGAGTTTCTGACCCGGAAACTCGCGCGATTTCAGGCTGAACAGCCCACCGACCGGCCGACTTCGATCAGCCGGTCCGTCTCGACGCCGGTTCCCCGGACGGTGTAGCCGTACCCCTCGCAGTTCCACGAGAGCGAGGTGGTCGGCCCGTCGTCGATGGTCGCGGGCTGGCCGCCGACGCTCACGTCGCGTTCGTCGGGGTCGATGTCGAGCGTGTAGTTGAACGTCGCGACCGTGAGTTCGCGTCCGCCGTCGGCGTAGCGGAGTCCGACGCCGTCGATGCGCCCGGTCGTTCGCGTGGCGTAGACCAGTTCGAACGACGGCGGCACGGTCGGCGCCGGCACCGAGAGGGAACTCCGCGCCACCAGGTCGGCCCGGCTTCGGTACCACTCCGTGCGAGGCGTGTCCGGACGCTCGACCGTCGTGTCGGCGTCTACCTCGGGGCGGAACGTGCCCGTCGGCACCGGCGCGTCGAACGTCACGTTCGCGTACGTCGTCGTCACCGACCGCCGGGTGTCGTCGTCGGGCCACTCGGTCTGCGTGCGCAGGGGGTAGAACCGCTCCGCGTCGAGCCACAACCGCTGTCGGTAGCGTGCCTCACTCCCGTCCGCCTCGGGAGCGACTTCGAGCACGTACGCCTCGCGCCCGCCGACGGTGTCTGTCTCGACGAACTCGACGGCGTAACTGGCGTTCGCGTCGGCTCCCGGAGCGACGCCGGTGTGTCGCGGCAGGACGGGCAGCGGCGACACGCCGACCGACCGGGGCCGGCCCGCGTCGTCGGTCAGCCCCGCGGCCGCGACGAGTGCCTGCAGTCGGAGACCGGTCCGGGAGTCGGTCGGGGGCCCCGTCAGGTCGATGGCGGTCACGGCGTTCCGGCCGGTCTCGTGGAGCCAGAGCGTCGACCCGTTCGAGACCTGCAGTCCGTACCGTCGGTCCGAGGCGTCGGCGAAGCGGACCCGTCTCCGGTCGGTCCCCGGGACGAGCGTGACGCTGGCGACGTGCCGAGACGTGACGGTACCGTCGGCCCGCATCGTGACCGTCCGCGTTCCGGTCAGCGAGTCGACGGCGCGGTAGCGCTCGGTCACGTTCGCGTCGACCGAGGGGCTCGCGTCCCCTATCGCGCCCCCCGAGGTCCAGAGGAGGGCGGGGACCGCGAGGCAGAGGAGCGAGAGCGCGACGAGCGTGCGTCGGGTGAGTCCGAGTGGAAGGCTGTTCATACAGGGGGCACGGTGACTCGTGGTTCAACTACCTCTGGTATAGCTGATGGCTAAATACTTCTGGATACGCGACTCTGTTGAAATCCGTATCTGACGACAGACGATGTGTGCTGAATACAGAGGATATAGTCAGCATTTCAGCCCCTCGATTCGCTCTCCAATGCACATTCCGACCATCGGCTTGCAGTCCAACATTGGAGGCGGCGTCCGGTAGAACGATGGGGTGAGCCACCCCTTGGTACGGTATGGCCGACGAAGACGACGGCCCAGCGCAGTCGCCGGAGTGGGCCACGGAACGGCCTCCGGGCGAGGTGCTCGCCGTTGCTGGCAACGAGACGCGCCTGTCGATAATACGGGCCCTGTTCGAGGCAGACGGCCAACACCTCCGGTACGCGGAGCTGATGGACGCCGTCGAGATGGACGATAGCGGCCAGTTCAACTACCACCTCTCACAGCTCGTCGGCCCGTTCGTCCAGCAGACCGACGACGGCTACCACCTCCGGCACGCCGGCGGCCAGGTCATCGGCGCGGTCATGGCCGGGACCTACTCCGACGAGCGGTCGCTCGGACCGGTCGAGGTGGCGACGCCGTGTCCCACCTGTGACGGGTCGCTGCTCGCCAGCTACGACGGTGACGTCGCCCGCATCGGGTGTGACGACTGTGGGACCGTCGTCACGCACCACAGCGTGCCCCCCGGCATCTTCGAGGGATACCAGCCGACCGACCTGCCAGCGGTCCTGGGCCGGTGGGTCCGCCACGAGTTCGCCCGGACTCTCGACGGCTTCTGTCCGGTGTGTACCGGCCGAACCGACGGCTCGCTCGGCACGCCCGAACATTCGGCCCAGAACCGGGTCGGCATCGAGCTCGTCTGTCGTCGCTGTGGGATGCGGTTCACCGGCGCGGTCGGCAGCGCGGTGCTCGACCACCCCGTCGTCGTCTGCTTTTACCACGACCATGGCATCGACTTCCGGACGATTCCGATATGGGAACTCGACTGGCTTCACGACGACTCCGCGGACCTCGTGGGCGGAGACCCACCGGAGGCCGAGCTCACCATCGAACTCGACGACGAACGGCTCGTGATGACGCTCGATGACGACCTCGCGGTCGTGGCCACCGAACGGCAGCCGACCTAGCCCCACCGTGTGAAATCATCTTCACAGACAGTTCAAGCCGCCGAACGGCGTCGTACCAGTATGGACAGTTCGAATCAGTATCCGAAGCGGCGTGTCCGACGACAGAATGCTCGCGGATCGCTTCGCTGGTCGGTGTGGACGTATTTCGCGCTCGTGGTCGCCTGCTCGTGGACGCTCTGGTTCGTCGGGCTTCCGCGAACGAGCGGGACCACCCAACTGCTCGTGGTGCTGGCGGGTGCCTGGAGTCCGACGGTGGTCGCGGTCGGGATGGCAACCGCAGCGGGCGGCCGGGCCGGCGCACGGCGACTGCTGGTGCAGTTGCTGCGCTGGCGGGTCCCACTGCGGTGGTACGCAGCGGCGGTACTATCGGTGCCCTTGGCGGTCGGCGCATCGGTCGCCGTCGCACTCGCGGTCGGGGGGCGTGTGCCGGCGGTAACCACCCCAGGGGATATCGGGTTGGTCGCCGTTCCGGTCGTGTTTCTGGTGAACGTCTTCGTCGGCGGGCCGCTCGCGGAGGAGCTCGGGTGGCGTGGGTTCGCACTCCCCCTGCTGACCGAGCAGTTCGGGGCACGTGCTGGTGCGGTCGTCGTCGGGGTCGTCTGGGCGCTGTGGCACCTGCCGTTCTTCGTGCTGGCTCCCGAGATCGGCGTTACGGGTGGCTTCCTGCTGTGGGCGTACGTGCCCGTGGTGGTCGCGTGGTCGGTGCTGGTCTCCTGGGTCGTGGTCAACGCCAGGGGGAGCGTGCTGCTGGCGGTCCTGTTCCACGCCGCCGCGAACACGACCCTCGGAACGCTGGCCGTCGTCTCCGCTGAGGCCCCTCGTCTGCTGGTCGCGTTCGTGGTCGTGCAGGTCGTCGTCGCCGGACTCGTCGCAGTCGTCACCGGCCGAACGCTCGGCGCAGCGGCCGACGAGCGCTCGACGGGGGACTGGTGAGAGTGCCGAGCAGGTTTTGCATTCCCTCAGTCAGTCTAGAGAGTGCTGCCTAAGCGCGCTGAGTTCAGCACGACCGCAGAAACCTCGCCGAACGCTGTCAGAAAAGGCGTGCAACACTCAGAGGATGTAGCCAGCAAACGTGTCGCGCACAGTGAACACGTAGAACGGTCAGACTGGCTTCATGTCGAAAGAAACAGCGTTCTTACTCCTCAAGGAAACCGAGTTGCTCGGCTATCTCCCGAGGGTCGTAGTACATCCGCTCCTCCTGTATCTTGCCGTCCGCGATGACGAACTTCGACATCCCCTTGTGCTCGAACGTGCGCCCGGTCGGGGGGAGACCGTTGAACTCGCCTTCGTGCGTCCCTGTTGCCGTCCACTCGGTCATGACCATCTCGGCGTCTTCGAGTAGGGCTTCAGGGGTGATTGTGAAGTCAGGGAAAGCGGTCCGAAGTTCACGGACGTATGCATCGAGAGCGTCAGGTCCGTGCACTTCACCACCAGGGGCGCTTGGTTCGTAGGCCACGAATGAATCGGAGACCGAGTCTGTCTTCGAGTCCTCTCCATTCCATAGCGCGAGGTAGGCGCTCATGGGCTGTTCGTGTTTGGTAGAGACGATTGCGGTCATGGTTCTAGTCACCTGACCTATACTTCGGGTCAAAACAGTATGTATTTGTCAGGTGCGTCTCAGGCTACGAGAACCACTGTCTCTCGAATGGTGGTGACCGACTCGCGCCCTGAGTTCAGCACGGCCACAGAAACCTCACCAGTTGCTGTCAGAAAGTGCGTGCAACACTCAGAGGTTCTGTTCAGCAATTCGGCGAACTGCAGTTCCGATACCAAAGCCGAGTGTTCCCACGATGGCAGCAGCGATCACCCCACCGACGGTGGCAACTCCGAGTAGTTCCACTATTCCCGGAGCTTCGTCGGTAAATCCGAATCCGAGTCCGATGCCACGGTAACTCAGGATGACCCCAATAACAGGAGTAAACGTGAGCAACCAGCTCAGCATTACCCCTCCATTCGAGTATGCTTGTACCGCAACGAGAACGGTGAGGAGGACAGCATAGCCTTCCCACCAAAGGAGAGGGTGCAGCTTCGTGTAGCCTACCGTTCTCGTTGCCGAAAAGTACAGAAGTGACACGACGAGGAGTACTCCAGCACCGATACTCCACTGCCTCGTTCGTTTTCCATTTCTGCCCAGTAGGAGGGTTCGTGTGTTGGCGGTGACCATGCAGAAACAATTCTCATCTCTCTACTAAATCCGTGTGTATGACGTGACCGACTCGCGCCCTGTATCCAGCAGGACCGCCGAAAGAGATCACCGATTGAGGGTTTCAACAACGCCGGATACGCGGTGCCCGGACGAGCCGAGAACAGCGACGGGGTGCCTCCGTCGGCGCGGGGGCGGGAGCGGTGACGAGCGTTCGCGAGTCCCGCACGACGCCATCCCACGTCGCGTCGGAACCGTCGTCAGATGCCCGGTCCGTGTGACTCGTCCCCTGCCCGCCCCACACGTTCTCTGTGCTCTCTCGCGCCTAATTCGCTCTCACTCGATAGCGAGTGTCGGACGAACGGAGCGGCTATACAACTAGTGGGCGGTGGGCGCGCGGACCGACTCGCCGACCGGACGGCGAGAGCGGCTAGAAGCACCGAGTCGCGGCGTCGGGAGCGCCGACCAAGCGTGTGAGGGACCGACAGGTGGTCGGGAGTCGTCCCGTCGCTCGTTACTCCAGGTCGTCGACGTCCAACGGCGACGCCGCCCGCCAGTAGCGTTCGTGTGCCTCGCGCGCCCACGACAGGACGGCGTCGTCGTCGGTGTCGAGTGCCGCGCGGAGTAGCCCCTCGTCGTCGCGCAGGAGGAGGTGGACCACGTCGTCGGTGATGGTCACCGCGAGCGGAATCGGCCCCTCGTGGAGGCGAATCTCGGCCGCCTCGGAGTCGAGCAACGCTTCGAGGCGTTGCCGCAGCGTCGAGTCGTGCGCGATGGCGTCGAGCGCGTCCGGCGAGAAGACGCCCTCGAACGTCTGAGCGCCCTCCACGGTTCGTTCGGTCACCACTTCGAGGCTCTGTTCGTTGAACGCGTGCGAGAAGATGCGGACGTGTGAGGACTCTTCGAGCAGTTCGAGGACGCGTTGCACGGGCGCGCCGGGTCTCGTCCGCGTCGGCACGGTGATGGTCGCGTCGCCGAGTCGCCCGAGGTCGAACCCCAGCGACTCCGTCGGCAACCACTCCGCCACGTCGCGCAGTTTCAGTTCCGTCTCCATCGTCTCCCAGAGGTCGGTGAACGCCTCGGCGACGAGGCGACCGGTGGCCGTCGCCACGTACCGGGTCCCGTCGTGCGTTATCCACCCGCGGTCGGTGAAGTCGCCGAGGATGCGACCGAGCGTCGGTTGCGAGGCGCCCGTCTCCGCCTCGAGTTCGCGGCGCGTCGCGGCCCCCTCGGTCAGGGCGTCGAGCACCTCGACCCGGTTCGCCGAGAGCGCGAGGAACTCGATCTCTTCGAGTGCCGAGTCCATGGTCGCCGTTGCACCCGGTCGTTCAAAGCTGTTTTCACGCTCTGAAACTCTATCGGGCCGTGAAATCGCGTCGGTGTGTGAAGTAATTTCAGTTTTGGAATTCTTTTCTGGACAAGTATAAACCGATACTGCGATTACGTTCGTGTAGTGATTACCGAAGCAGTCGGACGGTGCGAGCGGGCGAGTCTCTCTGGGAGCCGATTCTCCGGGCGGAGGGGGCGGTAGCGATGTCGCGATACCGGTCGCTGGCGGCGTTTCTCGCCGCGAGCGCGTTCTTCGGCGGGACGTTCGTCGCCGCGAAGGCGGGGTTGGAGTTCATCCCGCCCCTGCTGTTCGTCGCGTTGCGGTTCGACGTCGGGGCGGCGTTGTTGCTCGCGTACGTGGCGGTCAGTCTCCCGCGGGAGCGGTGGCTCCCCCGCACGCGCGGTGACGTCGCCGCCATCCTCGCCGCGGGCGTGTTCGCCATCGGGGCGACGAACGCGCTCATCTTCCTCGGCCAGCAGTACGTCACGAGCGGCGTCGGGTCGATACTCTACAGTCTCAACCCCATTCTGACGCCGGTGCTCGCGGCGTTCCTGCTGTCGGACGAACGCCTCTCGCGCACCGACGCCGTGGGGATGCTCCTCGGACTCGTCGGCGTCGCACTCGTCGTGGACGTCGACCCGACGAACCTGCTCGGCGGCGCCGCCGTCGGCAAGGCACTCGTCGTCGCCGCCGCCGGGAGCGGTGCGCTGGGGAGCGTCCTCATCCGCCGGGCGGACTCGTCGATGGCGGCCACCGCGCGCACCGCGTGGGCGCTCCCCGTCGCCGCCCTGCTGAGCCACCTGTGGAGTCTGGGCGGCGGGCGAGCAGGTGGCGTCCGTCGCGTGGACGCCGACGGCACTCGTCGCCCTCGGCTACGTCGGCGTGTTCTCGGGCGCGCTCGCCTTCGTCGCCTACTTCAGCCTGCTGGACGACGTTGGCGCCATCCGGGGTAACCTCGTGTTCTACGTCGTCCCCATCGTCGCCACGCTCGGCGGGTCGGTGCTCCTCGGCGAGGCGATTTCGGCGCTGTCGATGCTGGGCTTCGCCGTCATCTGTCTCGGCTTCGTCCTCATCGGCCACGAGCCCATCGCGACGGAACTGGCGCGGGCGCGACGCGCCGTCGCCCGCCGGACGGGTTCCGACTCGGGGAGGAACGTCGACTCGGAAGCGGGCGGCGCCGTCGTGAGCGACGTCCCGCGCTGGAGCGACGGCGACTGACTACCCGTCCCTGCGAACGGCTGTCACGCAGCCGACAGTTTCTTCCGACGCCCGCGCACAGTCGGTGTACGGCCATGAAGACCTCCTCCTCGTGCTGATTCGTCCGCGTCGCCGCCGTGCGACGGGACGCTCGCGCCCGCCGAGACGCTCGCGTCTCGGCCGCGCACCGCGCCGGAGACGACCACCAGACAGCACACGATGTCACGACAACGCGACCAGCAATCAGCACGGACGACGGAGGAGACGACAGACGAACGAGGCGGGCCGACGAACGGCGGGAAACCGGCCGTCGTCGCCAAGCGGAGCGACGACGCGCCCGTCGAGACGGGGGAAATTCGCGGCCTCGCGTCGGCGGCGGGGTACCGCGTCGTCGACGCGGTGACGCAGGTCCGCGGCGAAGACGCGGGCACCTACCTCGGGTCGGGCAAGGTCGGGACGCTCGCAGACCGCGTCGCCGAGACGGGGGCGACTGCCGTCGTCGTGGACGACGGCCTGACGCCCGGACAGACGACGACCCTCCGCGAACGCCTCCCCGACGGGACCGCGGTGTACGACCGCTACCGACTCGTCCTCGCCATCTTCGCCGATCAGGCGGGCACCCGGCGCGCGCAGTTGCAGGTGAGACTCGCCCGCCTGAAGTACGCGCTCCCGCGCGTCGAGAAGGAGTCGGACCCGCAGGCGATGAACGTCGCCCTGGAGAAGGGGACGCGCGCGAAGGGCGTCCGCGACCGAATCGCCGAGTTGGAGTCGAAACTGGCGACCCTGCCGGACCCGGCCGAGCGGTTCCGCGCCGAGCGACGCGAACAGGGGTTCGACCTCGTCACGTTCGCGGGCTACACGAACGCCGGGAAGTCCAGCCTGTTGCACCGACTCGCGGACGACCTCTCGCTGGACTCGAACGACGGCCATCCCGACGAGACGGAGTCCGTCTCGGCCGTCGAGGACCGCCTGTTCAAGACGCTGCAGACGACGACGCGCCGGGCGACGCTGGCGGGTCGACCGGTCCTCGCCACCGACACCGTCGGCTTCGTCGACGACCTGCCGCACTGGCTGGTCGAGTCGTTCAGCACGACGCTGTCGGAGGCGGCGGCGGCGGACGCCGTCGTTCTCGTCGCCGACGCCGCGGACGACGCGGAGACGCTTCGAGAGAAACTCCGCCTCTCGCTGTCCGTGTTCGACGCGCAGGGCGTCGCGCGGGAGAACGTCGTCACCGCGCTGAACAAGACGGACCTGCTCTCGGCGGCCGAACGCGAGGAACGCGTCGCCGCGGCGGCCGACGCGCGCCGTGCGTCGTCCCCGTGAGCGTCACCGAGGGCCGAAATCTCGACGCCCTCGTCGCGGCCGTCCGCGACCGACTGCCCACCGCGACGGCGACGCTGTCGATGCCGACGGGCGACGACGCGATGAGCGTCGTCTCGTGGGCGTACGACCACGCGACGGTCGACGCCGTCGAGTACGGTCCCGAGGCCGTCACGCTGACCCTCCGCGGCCGTCCGGACGTGGTCGAACGCGCGCGTGGACGCGCGGAGGCGGTCGAATCGGCCGGGTCGTCGTAGCGAAGGTCGGGTTGCCGTCGTGGGCGACGCTCCCCCGAACTCGCCCCACGCCTCCCGACCCCTCTCGAACGGCCGCATCCGTCCCGAACGTTCGTTCGCTTCGAACAGGTGAGTATATACCCGTCCCTCCGATACCGGCGACCGTGAACCGGGGACGGGAACGAGGGGACGACAGCGACGTCGAGAGCATCGCCGCCGCCGAGGGCGCACGCGCCGACGAGACGGCGGACGCCGAGGGCGTCGAGGTACTGGAACTGCTGGACGAACTCAGGACCATCGCGCAGAACGGGGTCACCTACGCGGAGGACCCGTACGACCGGGAGCGCTACGAGCGAATCCTCGACCTGACGAGCGAGTACTACGGACGGACGCTCGACGCACCGGCCGAGGAGATGCGCGGCCGACTCCGCGGGGAGGCGGGGTACGTGTCGGCGAAGGTCGGCGCGTCGGTGGCCGTCTTCGACGACGCCGACCGGATTCTCCTGATGCGCCGCGCCGACGGCGGCGGGTGGGCGCTCCCGGGCGGGTACGTCGACCCGAACGAGTCGTCGTCGGAGGCGGCGGTGCGCGAGGCCCGCGAGGAGACGGGACTCGACGTCGAACCGGTCGAGTTGGTCGGGACGTTCGACCTGCCGGCCGGCGCGGGGGGGGAACCCCCACTCCGTCGTCACCGTCCTCTACCGGTGTCGCGTCACGGGCGGCGACCTGCGCCTCTCCCACGAGGGCACGGACCTCGCGTACCGCGACCCGAGCGAAATCCCCGCGGACGACTGGTACGTCGGCAACCGCGCGTACGCGCTCCACGCCCGGGAGTCGGTGCGCGAGACCCGGTGACCTGAACGACGCGCACGACCGACGGAGACGAGACGGCACGGACCGACGGCCGCCGCACCTTCTCTCGCAGTGACTTGTCGCCTCTCGCGGAGATAGATTTATATTCCATCCGATAGAATAAGTTACTATGATTGTAGCAAATTCTCACGGAGACGCCGCGCCCACCGCCGACCACCAGGACCGCCGGACGGCGACGTTCGCCGACATGGACCGCCTCATGCGGTCCGTCTAAATCGCCGGAATTTCTGCGTTCTCGACGTTATCAGCTGGGAAACCGTTTTGCTCGTGGGTGTTCATCTAGACACGTTAGGCGTTCCCGCGTCCCGCGCGGACGCGGACGGACGCCGCACCACTCATGAGTGACAAACCACACCAGAACCTCGCCATCATCGGACACGTCGACCACGGCAAGTCCACGCTCGTCGGTCGTCTCCTGTTCGAGACGGGGAGCGTGCCGGAACACATCATCGAACAGCACCGCGAAGAGGCCGCCGAGAAGGGCAAGTCGGGCTTCGAGTTCGCCTACGTGATGGACAACCTCGCGGAGGAACGCGAACGCGGCGTGACCATCGACATCGCCCACCAGCGGTTCGACACGGACAAGTACTACTTCACCATCGTGGACACGCCCGGCCACCGCGACTTCGTGAAGAACATGATCACGGGCGCCTCGCAGGCCGACCACGCCGTCCTCGTCGTCGCCGCCGACGACGGCGTCGCGCCGCAGACGCGCGAACACGTCTTCCTCGCCCGCACGCTGGGCATCGAGACGCTCATCATCGCGGTCAACAAGATGGACGTCGTCGACTACTCGGAAGACACGTACGAGCAGGTCAAGACGGAGGTACAGGAACTGCTGAAGCAGGTCCGGTTCGACTCCGACGACGCTCGCTTCATCCCCATCTCGGCGTTCGAGGGAGACAACATCGCCGAGCACTCCGACAACATGGACTGGTTCGACGGGCCGACCGTGTTGGAGTCGCTGAACAACCTCCCCGAACCGTCGCCGCCGACGGACGCGCCGCTTCGACTCCCGATTCAGGACGTGTACACCATCTCCGGCATCGGGACGGTGCCTGTCGGCCGCGTCGAGACGGGGACGCTCAACGTGGGCGACAACGTCTCGTTCCAGCCGTCGGACGTCGCCGGTGAGTGAAGACCATCGAGATGCACCACGAGGAGGTGCCGAAGGCGGGCCCCGGCGACAACGTCGGGTTCACGTCCGCGGCATCGGCAAGGACGACATCCGCCGCGGCGACGTCTGCGGCCCGGCCGACGACCCGCCGTCCGTCGCCGAGACGTTCCAGGCGCAGATCGTCGTCATGCAGCACCCGTCGGTCATCACCGCCGGCTACACGCCGGTCATCCACGCGCACACCGCGCAGGTGGCCTGCACGTTCGAGTCCATCGACCAGAAACTCGACCCGTCGTCGGGCGAAGTCGCCGAGGAGAACCCCGACTTCATCCAGGCCGGCGACGCCGCCGTCGTGACGCTCAGACCGCAGAAACCGCTCAGCATCGAGCCGTCCTCGGAGATAGCGGAACTCGGCTCCTTCGCCATCCGCGACATGGGGCAGACCATCGCGGCCGGGAAGGTGCTGAGCGTCGACGAGCGGTAATCCACCCCTTTTCGACGCCGCGCTCAGTCTATCGGACAGCCGTTTATCTCCCCGCCGCGCATGCCGTCGGCGAGCCAGAACATCGACAGCAGGAGCGACAGCGCCGCGAGAACGCCCAACTCCAGCCCCTCGAACGGGAGCAACAGCGTCGCGCCGCCGACGCCGACGAGCGACAGGAGACCCGCGAGGACGGCCGTCCCGCAGGCGGCACAGCCGGCTCCGAGGGTGCCGAGGACGACGCCCGCGAGACTCCCGCCGCCGCTTCGCGCGGAGACGCCGTGCTCGCGCAGGTGGTAGACGACCATCGCCACGTCCACGCCGACGAGGGCGGCGACG
>NZ_WPCD01000270.1:0-4078 GCF_009741955.1 Halogeometricum sp. CBA1124
TGACTCCGCGTGACCGACGAAGAACTCGCCAAAGACCTCGGGCCACTCGCCGCTCTCACCATCGGCGTCGGCACGATGATCGGTGCGGGCATCTTCGTCCTGCCCGGCGAGGCGGCCGCAATCGCCGGCCCCGTCGTCGCCGTCTCGTTCGTCGTCGGCGGCGTCGTCTCCATCTTCACGGCGCTCTCGGCGTCGGAACTCGGCACGGCCATGCCGAAGGCCGGCGGCGGCTACTACTACATCAACCACGCCCTCGGCCCCCTGTTCGGGAGCATCGCCGGCATGGGCAACTGGATGGGGCTGGCGTTCGCCTCGGCGTTCTACATGCTCGGGTTCGGCGGGTTCATCATCGAACTCGTGGACGTGCCGACGGTCGGACTCGGGATTCTCACGCTCGACCCGACGCAGGTGGCTGCCCTCGTCGCGGGTGCGACGTTCGTCGGCGTCAACTACGTCGGCGCCAAGGAGACGGGGACGCTCCAGAACGTCATCGTCATCACGCTGGTCGCCATCCTGACGGTGTTCACGATACTCGGCCTCACGATGGCCGACCTCTCGACGCTCCGCCCGTTCGCGCCCAACGGGTACGGTGCCATCCTCCCCGGGACGGCACTGGTGTTCGTCTCGTTCCTCGGGTTCGCGAAGATAACGACCGTCGCGGAGGAGATTAAGAATCCCGGACGGAACCTCCCGCTGGCCGTCGTCGGTTCCGTCGTCATCGTGACCGTGATGTACGCCGTCATCATGGTGATGCTGATGGGCGTCCTCAACTGGACGGAACTCGCTCAGTCGGCGACCCCGGTCATCGACGTGGCGGAAGTCGTCTTCTCGAACACGCTCGGTCTCGGCGTCGTCGGCGCGGGTCTCATCCTGTTCGGCGGCCTCCTCGCAACCGCGTCGAGCGCGAACGCGTCCATCCTCGCGTCCTCGCGAATCAACTTCGCGATGGGACGCGACAGGCTCATCACGGCGTGGCTGAACGACATCCACCCGCGCTTCTCGACGCCGTACCGCTCTATCGCCGTCACCGGCGTCCTCATCCTCTTGTTCATCGCCGTCGGCAACGTGAAGGTGCTGGCGAAGGCGGGCAGCGTCCTCCACCTCATCGTCTACGGGCTGATGAACGTCGCTCTCATCGTGATGCGGGAGGCCGACGTCGCCGACTACGACCCCGAGTTCACCGCCCCGCTCTACCCGGTCGTCCCGATTCTGGGGGCCGTCCTCTCGTTCGGACTCATCGCCTTCATGGAACCCATCGAGATAGCGCTCGCCGCCGGTTTCGTCGTCGCGTCGGTGGCGTGGTACCTCGTCTACGCGCGCGGGAAGACGGAGAAGTCCGGCGTCCTCAGCGAGTACGTCCTCAACCAGTCGGAGAAGATGCCCGACGCCGCCGTCTCGGCGGCCACGTCCGTCCAACCGGACGGCGGCCAGTACCGCGTGATGGTGCCGCTGGCGAACCCCGCACACGAGACGGACCTCATCACCCTCGCCAGCGCCGTCGCGAAGGCCCGCGACGGCACCGTCGTCGCCGTCCACATCGAACAGGTGCCCGACCAGACGGCGTTGGAGTCCGCCCGCGAACGCGGCGACTTCGCGGAGGCGCACGAACTGCTCGAAGCCGCCCGCGAGGACGCCGAGACGTTCGGCGTGCCCGTGGAGACGCACACCGTCCTCTCGCACCGGTCGTTCGAGGAGATATTCGACGCCGCGCGCACGTACGACGCCGACCTGACCGTCATGGGCTGGGGCCCGGACTCCCACGGGGCCCCGGGTCGCGCCGAGAGCGCCGTCGACGAACTCGCCAGTTCGCTCCCGTGCGACTTCCTCGTCCTGAAGGACCGCGGGTTCGACCCCGCGGAGATTCTGGTCCCGACGGCGGGCGGTCCCGACTCGGACCTCTCGGCCGCCGTCGCCGCCACCCTCGCCGAGCAGTACGGGTCGACGGTCCGCCTCCTCCACGTCACCGACGACGAGGCGGAGGGCGAACGGTTCCTCTCGGAGTGGGCCGAGAACCACGGACTCGGCGACGCCGAACTGATCGTCGAGGAGTCCGACGACGTGGAGTCGGCCATCGCGCGCCACGCGCGAGACGCGACGATGCTCGTCATCGGCGCGACGGAACGCGGCCTGCTCTCGCGACTCGTCCGCGGGACGCTGGTCCTCGACGTGGTGAACGAGGTGGACTGTTCGGTCCTGCTGGCCGAGAAGACGCGGAAACGCTCGCTCGCGGAGCGGTTGTTCGGCAATCGCTGACCGGGCGGCCGGTATCGGCCGGTCGGCCGCCGCCGCGGTGAGGCGACCCCTCCATCGAGCGATAGCGTATTTGTCCACGGGTCCCCTACGGACGGTATGTCGTCTCTCGACACCGTTCACGACGGCGGCGTCACGCCGGACGTCGTGGGGATGCGGGGCGAATCGCAGTTCGTCGACGTGGGCGACGTCGAACTCCACGTCGTCACCGCCGGCCCGGAGGACGGCGAACCGGTCGTCCTCCTGCACGGCTTCCCCGAGTTCTGGTACGGCTGGCACGAGTGCATCGGCCCGCTGGCCGACGAGGGGTACCGCGTCGTCGTCCCCGACCAGCGCGGCTACCACCTGAGCGACAAGCCCGAGGCCGTCGCCGCCTACCACCCCGACGAACTCGCCGGCGACGTGCTCGGACTCCTCGACGCCCTCGACGTGCCGGACGCACACCTCGTCGGCCACGACTGGGGGGCGTTCGTCGCGTGGTGGGTCGGACTCCACACGCCCGAGCGAGTCAGGACGCTCTCGGCGCTGAACGTCCCCCACCCGACGGCGTCAGACGAGCGCTCAAGAACGACTGGGAACAGCGGTTCAAGAGCTGGTACGTCCTGTTCTTCCAGCTCCCGAAGGTGCCCGAGGCGCTGGCGAAAGTCGGCGGCTACCGCACGCTCTGTGACCTGATGCGCCGGTCCAGCCAACCCGGGACGTTCAGCGAAGCCGACTTCGACTGCTACCGGGCGGCGTGGTCGCAACCTGACGCGTACCGGTCGATGGTGAACTGGTACCGGGCAATCGTCCGGTCGAACCCGCGACCGAAGACCGAACGCGTCGAGGTACCGACGCTCGTGCTCTGGGGGGCGAAAGACGCCTTCCTCACCCGGTCGCTGGCCCTCCAGAGCGTCGAGTACTGCGAGGACAGCCACCTCGTCGTCCTCGACGACGCGACTCACTGGATACAGCACGAGGAACCCGTCCGCGTCCGGCAGGAACTCACCGACCACTTCCGGATGTGCGAGAACTGAGCGGGACGGAGGCGGCGGCTCTCACGACTCCCTCCTGAGTCTATATACCCTCACCGAGTCGACTTAGCGACTTACTTAAGGAAGCGGGAGAGACGTTCTAGTGACGCGGAAAGAGGTCGCGTTACCGGGACTGGATGACCCCGACCGATACTACCTCGTTCGCGTCTCCTTCATGAGCCGACCGGTCGCCCCCCGTGCGGTCGGTCGCTTTCCCTCACCGTGACTGGCGAGACGACCGTCCGAACGCGACTTCGAAGCGCGCACCGCCGGACCGACTCTCGCCGACGCTGACCCGCCAGTCGTGCGCGTCGGCTATCGCGGTGACGATGGCGAGACCGAACCCGGTGCCGTCGTCGTCGCCGGTGACGCCGTACTGGAACACGGAGTCGCGGCCGCTCTCGGGGATTCCGGGGCCGTCGTCGGCGACGTAGAAGCCGTCCTCGGTGCCGCCGACTTCGACGGTCACCTCGGGCCCGGCGTGCGACCCGGCGTTCTCGAACAGGTTCTCGAGGAGGCGACGGAGGCGGGACTCGTCGGCCGACACCGTCTCGGGCGGGTCCGCGAACGCCAGCGTCCCCGTCTCCGGGCCGGCGACGTTCCACGCTCGCTCCGTCACCGTCGACAGCGAGACGGCGGTCCGTTCGACCGACCGCGCGCCCTCGTGCGCCAGCGTCAGCGCTTCGTCGATGCGGTCGTTCATCCGCAACAGCGACTGGTACGCCGAGTCGAGGTGGGGGTGGGACTCGCCCGGATACTGCGCGCGGGCCACGTCGAGTTGAGCGAGTGCGGCGCTGAGCGGGTTCCGCAGGTCG
>NZ_WPCD01000215.1:0-6146 GCF_009741955.1 Halogeometricum sp. CBA1124
CGACGCCGAGGACGCCGACGGCGACGGCGGCGAGTCGGTGGCCGACGGCTAGCCACCCGGCGGCGGTGGTCGGCGCGGTGAAGCCGTCACCGCACACCGGCCACGCGGTGCACGCCGCCGCGGCGTCGGTCAGCGCCGTCGTCGCGCCGACGAGGAGCAGGAGATAGACGCCCATCGCCGTGGCGGCGAGGAGCGCGTGAAATCGGTCGTGTGTGCTGTTCGATGCCACGGATAGTCACCTACCGACGGTTCGTACGCGGTGTATTTAGGACCCGCGCTTCCTCGGTGAAACCGGGGCGCCGCAGTCGCGACCGTCCGACGAAAAGACAGCAACTATTTAGGTACTTGTTCCTAATCCTGCGACAAGATGCGAAAGACGCGTTTAGCACTCGTTTCGGTGTTCTCGGTGCTGATTCTCGCACTATTCGCGAATCCTGCGGCCGCGCAGCGTCCGCGACCGCCGAGCTCATCAACGAGTTGAACAGTAAGCTGCTGTACGTGGCGATTCCCATCACCGTGCTCGTCGAGGTCATCCTCCTCTACGCGGTGGTGAAGTTCCGCAACAACGACAACCCCCTCCCGACGAAGGAGAACCGCCGGCTCGAAATCACGTGGACCGTCGCGACGGCCATCATCCTCCTGTTCGTCGGCGTCGCCTCCTACGGCGTCCTCGCGAACGAGAACGTGACGTACCAGCCGTCGGAGGAACTGGAGAACGAAGACCCCGTCGTCGTCCACGCCGAGGCCTACCAGTGGGGCTGGGAGATGTCCTACCCCGAGGCCGGTAACTTCTCCACCGGCACCGAGATAGTGGTGCCGAAGGACCGACCGGTCGTCTTCCAGGTGACGTCGAGGGACGTGATACACGGCTTCCACGTCCCCGAGATGGCGCTGAAGACCGACGCCTTCCCCGGCCAGGTGAACACCATCAAGACCGTCCCCTACGAAGAGGGCACCTACCAGGGCTACTGCTCGGAGTACTGCGGCGTCGCCCACTCGCAGATGTACTTCACCGTCGAAGTCGTCTCGCAGGAGGAGTACCAGCAGTGGGTCTCCGAACAGCAGAGCGGCGGGAACGGCGGAAACAGCACGAGCAGTAGCAGCGTCGAGTCGCCCGCGCTGGCGCGGTAGTCAGTCCGACGCGTCTCGCACCCGACTCGCCTCTCCTTCGGTCAGTTCAACGGTCCCGTCGTCGGTTTCGACGAGGAGTCCGCCGCGAGCGGAGACGTCGCGCGCGACGCCCGTCACGTCGTCGGTACCCCGCCGGCGAACCGTCACGCGCGACCCGAGCGTCTCGGCGCGTTCGCGCCACTCGTCCAACAGGCGGCGAAGCGTCGTCTGACGCGACGGCCGCACACCGGGCCAGCAACGCCTCGCGGTAGCGCCGAGCGATTCGGTCGCGGTCCACCGCCCCGACTTCGGCGCGGAGCGTCGTCACCGGGCGGTCGACGGGCAGTTCCGCGGGGTCGAAGTCGGCGTTGATGCCGGTGCCGACGACGACGTACTCGACGGCCGCGCCGTCGCCGTCGAACACCTCGTCGACGGGTTTTCCCGGAACGGGGACGCCGTCCACGACGGGTTCCGTGAGGACGCCGGCGAGTTTCTTCGGGACGGCGTCGGCGTCCGCCTCGAACCCACCGTCGCTCTCGCTCTCGCCGCCGACGACCACGTCGTTCGGCCACTTCAGGCGCGCCTCGACGCCGACCGACTCCACCGCGTCGACGACGGCCATCGCGCCGGCGAACGTGAGGCGACCGACGCGGTCCGCCGACAGGTCGGGTCGGAGGAGCGTGCTGGTCCAGACGCCGCCGGGCGGGGCGGCCCACTCGTTCCCCGTCCGGCCGCGGGGCGGCCGTGAGTTCGTCGCGACCACCATCGTGCCGTGCGGCGCGCCGTCGTCGGCCAACTGGCGGACGCGGAGGCTCGTGTCGCCCATCGACTCGTGCCACTCCACCGGCGGGTCGTCGGTCATACCTATCGCTCACGGTCGGACGCGGGGGACAGAAAGTCGTCGGTCGGTCGGCGGTGGCGACCGGTCGTGGTGGGACCCGGTCGGACGCGCTACGTGTTCGGGTCGTCCGGCGCCTCGGGCGGGGGCCCGCGCTGTTCGAGGACGCGGTCGATGATGCGTCCGGTCGAAAGCAGTTCGCCCTCGTACTCCGGTTCTCGCGCCGAGGCGCGCGTCACCTCGCAGTCGATGCCGCGCGCGTCGAGGGCCGCGCGGATGCTCCGGGTCGTGATGCTGGTCGTGGCCGAGGACGATGACGTCCGGGCGGATGCGCTCGATGGGCACGAAGATGTCGTCGGTGTGCCCGAGGTGCGCCTCCGTCACCACCGAGAGCGCGTCCACCATGTCGCGGCGTTGGCGGTCCGGGAGGACGGGTTTGGCCTTGTGGGTGACGTTCTCCCGGCGGGCGACGATGACGTGGAGTTCGTCGCCGAGAGCGGCGGCGTCTCGCAGGTAGTGGAGGTGCCCCGGGTGGAGGATGTCGAACGTCCCCTGCGCGATGACTCGCTCCGTCATCGGTCGGCGTCCTCCAGGTCGAGTCCGAGGTCCGACTCGTCGAAGTCGAAGAACGCTTCGGGGTCCGGCAGGTCGACGTCGAGGACGTCCAGCGTCGTCGGCGCGCCCTCCTGGTCGACGCCCGCCAGTCGCTCCGGCGGTAGGGGTGGCCGAGGATGATGTGGACCTGCCCGTTGCCGAACGTGTCCAGGTCGGCGTCGCTCGGCCGGAGGACGCCGTTCGGGTGCGAGTGAATCGACCCGACCGCGCGCATGTCGTTCGGAATCATGTTCGAGTTCACCGTCGCACTCATCGAGTCCGACTTCGTCCCCGGGATGATGAGCACGTCGGTGATGACCGTCCCCGACCGGTCGAGGCCGACGCGCCGCGCGTCCTCGCCGCGGAGAAAGCCCATGTACTCGTTGGGGTGCGTCTCCTTGGACGCCTCCAACGCGAAGTCGAGTGCCTCCTCGGCGATACCGAGAATCTCTTTCGACCGGAAGAGGCGCATGCCCCAACTCGGTCGCGTCGGCATCTAAGAGTTCCGGTCCACGGAGCGACCAAACCGCACGACTGCGACGCGACGACCGAAGCGTCACTCTCAGGAGGCGACGGCCCGAAGCGCGGGTATGCCCGGCGAGACGACACCGTCGCCCCGGACGGTCCGCGCCCGCGCAGCGTCGCAGTTCGAGTCGGCCGTGACCGCACTCACCGAACTCGACGGCGGCGAGGTGGGGACCGTCTACCGACTCGACTTCGCCGACCGCGCGTCCGTCGTCGCCAAGGTCGGCGACACGCCCCTGACCGTCGAAGCCCGGATGCTCCGCTCCCTCGCCGCGGAGTCCGACCTGCCGGTGCCGACGGTGTACGACGCGACGGACGACCTGCTGTTCATGGCGTACGTCGAGGGCGACGGCGCGTTCACGCCGGCCGTCGAACGCGATATCGCCGACCACCTCGCCGCCCTCCACGACGTGACCGCGGAGCGGTCGGGGTTCCCGTTCGACACGCTCAGCGGCCCCTACCGCCTGCCGAACCCGTGGACCGACTCGTGGGTCGAGTTCTTCCGCGAGCACCGACTGCTCGACGCGGCCGAGGCGGCGGCGACGGAGGGGACGCTCCCGCCCGCGGACGCCGAACGAGTGGACGCCCTCGCGGCCGACCTGGAGGCCATCCTCCGCGAACCCGACGCGCCCGCGCTCGTCCACGGCGACGTGTGGCGGGAGAACGTCGTCGTCCGCGACGGCGCGGTGCGGGCGTTCCTCGACCCCGCCGTCTACTACGGCCACCCCGAGGTGGAACTCGCCTACGTCGCCCTGTTCGACTCGTTCGGCGACGCCTTCTTCGACCGGTACGCCGACCGACGGGGAATCGAGGACGGCTTCTTCGAGACGCGCGCGACGGCGTACGGCGTCTTCCCCCTCCTCGAACACGTCCGCTTCTTCGGCCGGGACTACCTCCCCCGCCTGCGCGAGTCGCTGACCCAACTGGGGTACTGAGACGAGGCGGGCGCGAGCGGCCTCGAATCGCCCGCCTCGGCGGCGGACGCGCATGTAAAGTCTTAACCGGCGGCCACCACTTTCACCGACTATGACTGTCGAAAACGCCGGGGATTCCGGCGGCGAGTCCGGTTCGAGTTCGGACGCGGACTCGCGACCTGTCGTCTACGACTTGGCACCGAACTGCACCCTCGACGACACCGAAGTCGGCGCGAACTACCACGCCGTCGTCAACGGCGTCGTCGAGTACGGCATCTTCGTCGACGTCTCCGACGAGGTGTCCGGCCTCGTCCACGAGTCGAACCTCGACCGCACGTACGAAGTCGGCGACCGACTCATCGTCTCGCTGGAGGAGGTCCGCGAGAACGGCGACGTCGCGTTCGACACCGTCAGCTTCGAGGACTACCGCACGGTCACCGTCGACTACGAACCCGACATCACGCCCATCGCCGACGTCGAACCCGGCATGGACGTGTTCGTCGAGGGCGTCGTCGCGCAGATAAAGCAGACCGGCGGTCCCACCGTCTTCCGCATCGCGGACGACACCGGTATCGTCTCCGCCGCCGCCTTCGAGGAGGCGGGCGTCCGCGCCCACCCCGAGGTCGAACTGGACGACGCCGTCCGCATCAGCGGCACCGCCGAGAGCCACGAGGGCGCACTCCAACTCGAAGTCGACTCGCTGACTCGCCTCCACGACGAGGCCGCCGAAGCGACCCGGCAGCGTCTCGACGACGCCCTCGACGAACGCGCCGAACCGAACGAGGTCGACCCCCTCGTCGAGTGGCCCGCCTTCGAGAAACTCCGCGACGACCTGCGCGACGTGGCCCGACTGCTCCGTCGGACCGTCCTCGAAGGACGCCCCATCCGCGTCCGCCACCACGCCGACGGCGACGGGATGTGCGCCTCCGTGCCGGTCCAACTGGCGCTGGAGAACTTCATCTCCGAGGTCCACGACGACGACGACGCGCCGCGACACCTGTTCAAGCGCCTGCCGTCGAAGGCCCCGTTCTACGAGATGGAGGACGTGACGCGCGACCTGAACTTCGCCTTGGAGGGCCGCGCCCGCCACGGCCAGCGTCTCCCCCTCCTCCTCATGCTGGACAACGGGTCCACCGAGGAGGACGTGCCCGCCTACGAGAACCTCGCGCACTACGACGTTCCCATCGCCGTCGTCGACCACCACCACCCCGACCCCGAGGCGGTCGAACCCCTGCTGGACGCCCACGTCAACCCCTACCTGTACGACGAGGACTACCGCATCACCACCGGGATGATGTGCGTCGAACTCGCGCGCATGATCGACCCCTCCATCACGGAGGACCTCGAACACGTCCCCGCCGTCGCCGGCCTCTCGGACCGGTCGAAGGCCGAGGTGATGGACGAGTTCGTCACCCTCGCCGAGGACCGGGGCTACGACCGCGGGAAACTGCTCGACATCGGCGAAGCGCTGGACTACGCGGCCCACTGGCTCCGCTACAGCGACGGGCAGTCCATCGTCAACGACGTGCTGAACGTCGGCTGCGACGACGAGGAACGCCACGAGGAACTGGTCGAGTTCCTCGCCGAACGCGCCGAACGCGACGTGGACCGCCAACTCGACGCCGCGGAGTCCCACGTGGAACACGAGACGCTCAGTTCCGGGGCGCACCTCTACACCATCGACTTGGACGAGTGGGCGCACCGCTTTACCTACCCCGCGCCGGGGAAGACGACCGGAAAGCTCCACGACCGGAAGGTGCAGGAGCGACAGGAACCCGTCATCACCATCGGCTACGGCCCCGACTTCGCCGTCCTGCGTTCCGACGGCGTCCGCCTCGACATCCCGCAGATGGTCGCCGAACTCAACGAGGAAGTCGTCGGCGGCGGCGTCTCCGGCGGCGGCCACCTCGTCGTCGGCTCCATCAATTCGTGAAGGGGATGCGCAGCGAGGTCATCGACAGCCTCGTCGAGAAGATGGCCGACGCGGAACTCGACGCGGAACTCTCCTCGCAGCGCCCGTGGACGCCGACCTGTAGACCCGTAGCGCGTCCGCGTCACCCGCGCGTTCACCGCTCGAACCGAACCGTCTTCTTCAGCACCAGTCCGGCCAGCGTCGCCGACGCGAGAGCGCCGGCGACGAGGAGCCACGGCGTTCCGTCGTCGCC
>NZ_WPCD01000165.1:0-8421 GCF_009741955.1 Halogeometricum sp. CBA1124
GAACGCGGCGACGACGAGGGGCGAGTCGTAGCCCGCGCCGGCCAGTTCGACCCGCAGGGTCGCCATCGAGAGCGTCCCGGTGGCGACGTAGGCGTACCCGACGCCGATGAGGTACAGCGTCGCCCCGACGGTGCCGGCGAGCAGGTAGTTCAGGGCGGCGAGCGCCGCCGTCGCCCCGCGGCGACTCGCGACGAGGGCGTACGCGGCCAGCCCCGAAATTTCGAGGAAGACGTAGAGGTTGAACACGTCCGCGGTGACGCAGACGCGGTCAGGCCGGCGACGAGGAGCAACCAGAGGCTGTCAGTCGGTCCCGTCGGGTCGGTTCGGACCGCGAGGTGGGCGGCCGCGGACACGACGGCGACGAGGAGGACGAACGCGCTCGAAACCGCGTCGAGGCGGAGGCCGATGCCGTACGCGGCCGGCAGTCCGCCGACGACGTACGAGAGAGAGCCGCCCGTGACGACCCCCCCAGACGGCCGCGGCGGCCACGCCGAGGTGGACGAGGAGGACGGCCGCCGTCACCCGCCCCACCGCGTCCGGTCGGCCGACGCCGACGACGAGGGGGGCGAGGGCGCCGAGCAACGGCACCGCGACGAGGAAGGGGAGCAGGTCGCTCATCGCCGCACCTCCCGAATCGCGCGCTCGCTGAACGTCCCGTACTCGTCGTGCAGACGGACGACGAGGGCGAGGGCGACGGCGGTGACACTCACCCCGACGACGATGGCCGTCAGGATGAGCACGTGCGGCAGGGGGTTGACGTACGGGCCGGGCGCCGAGAGCAACGGCACGCGGCCGCCCGCGCGGAACGCGCTCGCGACGAAGAACAGGAAGACGCCCGTCTGGAACAGGTTCAGCCCGATGACGCGCTTCACGAGGTTGTCCTCGGCGACGAGGACGTACAGACCGACGCCCACGAGGAGCGCGTACGCCACGTACGCCGCCCGCGTCGCCAGTATCGTCGACACGTCCACCACTACCGCTCACCTCCGGCGGGGTCCGCGGCGAGACGGACGAACAGCACAGAGACGACGGCGCCGACTGTCGCGCCGATGCCGAGTTCTATCGCCTCCGTCGCGTAGACCGACGGTTTCGGAATCGGTAGCACGTCGAACTGCATGAACGCCCCGCCGAAGACCAGCCCGGCCATCGAGACGACGCCGAAGACGAGGGGACCGGCGGCGACGAGTGCCAGTAGCGTCCGCGGCGAGAGCCACGCCGCCGTCTCCTGAACGCCGAACGCGAAGGCGAACGACACCACGACGGCGGCGGCGACGACGCCGCCCTGGAAGCCGCCGCCGACCGAGGACGTGCCGTGGAACAGCGTGAACAGCGCGAACGTCAGCACGAACGGCGAGAGCAGTCTGACCGTCGTCGTGACGACCGTACTCTCGACGCGCGATGGGCGGCTCACACCAGCACCTCCCGGCCGAGGACGGCCAAGACGGCGACGGCGGCCGTGAAGACGACGGCTATCTCGCCGAACGTGTCGAACCCGCGGTAGACGACCAGCACGGCCGTCACCGCGTTGTCGATGCCGCGGTCGGCGGCGTCGGTCAGGTAGAACTCCGTGACGGGACCGAACGCCGGCGCGTCCGCCGCGCCGACGGCCGGGAGCGCGGGCACCGTGAGGAGGAGTCCGGCAGTCACGACGCCTGCGACGGCGGCGGCGCGAAGGTCGATCGTGCTCGAATCGGACTCCGGGGGACGCTCCACCGCCGTCGCGGGCGACGCTGACGACCCGACAACCGGCGAACCGCGCGAGGGCGTGGCTCGCCGCGCGACGAGGAGGAACAGTCCGGTCGTCACGCCCGCGCCGACGGCCGCCTCCGTGAGGCCCACGTCGGGGGCGCGGAGGACGACCCACACCATCGCGAGACCGAGGCTGTACGCCCCGAACGCGACGATGGCCGTGAGCAGCGTGCGCGCGAGTGCGGTCACGACGGCGGTGGCCAGCGTGAAGCCGAGCAGCGCGTACAGCACCGCCGTCTCGGGAGTCATCGTTCGCCTCCGGCGTCGTCCGCGACGGTCGTCGGCGTGTCGCCCGCTCTCGCGGCCGCTCTGACGATGGCGTGGGCGGCGGTGGGGCCCGTGACGAGGACGAACAGCGCCAGCATGAGCAGTTTCACCGACTCGGTACCCGGGCCGAAGGCGACGCCCGCGGCGAGGAGGCCGAGAAGCGCTCCGAGCGTCTCGCTCTTGGAGGCGGCGTGCGCCCGGGCGAACACGTCGGGGAGGCGGACGAACCCGACGACGGCGACGAGAGAGAAGAAGACGCTCCCGGCGACCAGCGCCACGACGGCGGCGTCGACGGGGGTCACAGCAACCCACCTCGTTCGACGGAGAACCGCGAGAGGCCGAGCGAGAGCAGGAAGTTCAACAGCGCGTAGACGAGCGCCACGTCGAGGAAACCCGGTTCGTCGAGCGCCGCGCTCAGGAGGGCGATGACGACGACGGTGGTCGTCCCGACGACGTTGACCGCGACGACGCGGTCGGCCGTCGTGGGGCCGACGACGACTCGCCAGAGGAGCGCAGTCGCGAGGGCGACGAGCGCGACACCGCCGAGCAACAGTCCGGTCGTCGCGACGGGCGTCGTCATCAGGTGCCCTCCGTCTCGTCGTCGGTCGTCTCGGTGACGGGGTCGCCGGTGACGAAGGCGACGGATCGCGCCAGCGACCCCGCCAGCAGTTCGGTCCGACTGGCTTCGGTCAGCGCGTGGACCACCAGTTCGTCGTCCGTGACGTCGAGCGTCACCGTCCCCGGCGTCAGCGTGATACTGTTGGCCAACAGCGCCCGCGCGAGGTTCCCCTCGGGCGCCGGGACGCGAACCACCGACGGCGCTATCGGGAGTCGCGGGTCGAGGACGACCCGCGCGAGCGACAGGTTCGCGCGGACGACGGCGGCGAGGAGTCGGGGGAGGAACACGACGGCGCGAGCGACGACGCCGAGACTCCCGCGCGAGGGCGCGGTCTCGAAGACGACGGCGCCGAGGACGGCGGCGACGACCACCGCACTCACGAACCCGGTCACGAGGTCGAACGGGTCCGTCGGGTCCCCGAGCGCAAGGTAGAAGCCGTACGCGACGAGGCCCGTCGCCCCGTAGCGGACCGCGGCGTCCCGAAGTCCGTCGGCCGCGGCGGCCGTCAGTCGGCTCACGGGGGCCTCCCGGCAACCCAACCGTCGCGGAACGCGGCTTGTTTTTTCACGTTCTGGTAATATATCCACATATACTTGACCATGTCGGTAAATTCGTAGAATAGTTTATGTTGCTCCGTGACGGATGCTCGGTATGGGTCACGAACCGAGACGACGGCGACGAAGCGAGAGACGGACCAGCACACCCGGCACCGGCCTGAAGAGTGGAGAAGACGGGCCGAGCGTGACCGCCAGCACGACTCGTCCGGGTGGCTGAGATGAGCGACGACTCCCCCCTGACCGACCGGTTCTGGCTGGTGCTGACGGCGGCGTTGCTGGTCGTGATGCCCGCGCTCACGTTGCTCGTCGCCTACGTCGCACTCGCGGCGACCCGGAGCGTCATCATCGAGCAGATAACGCTCGTCGAGGCCGTCGAGTTGTACCTCGTCGAACTGGTGGCGTTCACAGCGTTCAGTTACCTGCTCTACAGAGTCACGATGTACACCGTCAATCGACAGAAAGGCTCGACGGGAGAGTCCGCGGACCCCGCCGTCAAGCCCAGCGAGCGAACGGAGGGAGAGGCCGACTCCCGATGAGCGCTCCCGGGGCGGCCGCCCCCCGTCCGGCGAACGGCCATCCTGACGGTGACCGGGCCAGAAGCGGCGCGCCCGCGGCGGGAAAGGCGGTCGGAGACCGGTTCTCGACCGACGAGATATTCCAGCGAGTCGTCGCGACGGCCGACGAGGAGGTCGGTAGCGAGAGCCTGCGTCTGTACCTCAGCGGTCTCGCGGCGGGGTTCGCCATCACGCTCACCTTCTTCGTCTACGCGACGACGAAGGCCGCCTTCCCCGACGACACGACGGGCCTCGTCGCGCCGTTGCTCTACCCGCTCGGGTTCGTCTACATCATCATGGGCCGGTATCAGCTCTACACCGAGAACACGCTGACCCCGGTGACGCTCGTGTTGACCCGCGTCGCCAGCGTCCCCTCGCTGTTCCGCGTCTGGGTCGCCGTGCTGGCGGGGAACCTCACCGGCGCCCTCGTCGGCGCGTTCGTTCTCGCGAACACGGGCGTGTTCTCGCCCGCTGCCGCCGCCGCAGCGGTCGAAATCGGCGCTCGCGGCGTCGAGACGCCGTGGTGGGACCTCGTGTTCAAGGCCGTCTTCGCGGGCTGGCTGGTCGCCGGACTGGTGTGGCTGGAACACGCCGTCCGCGACTCCATCTCGCGCGTGGTACTCATCTACCTCATCATCTTCACTATCCCGGCGACGGGGCTCTACCACATCGTCGTCAGTTCGGCCGACACGTTCTACCTCGTCTTCACCGGGAACGTCGACCTGTTCGTCGGCCTCTGGGAGTTCGCCGTGCCCGTCCTCATTGGAAACACCATCGGCGGGGTGTTCTTGGTGACGCTGCTCAACTACGGGCAGACGGCGGACCCCTTCCCGGACGGCGACGGGAAGCGCCGCCGTCTCGGTCGCCGCGAGTGGCTGTTCAGCCTCCGAATTAGCGACCCCGAGCCGGACCCGACGGGCCCCGAACGCGTCGCCGCGACGGGCCGAGGCGAGTAGCGACGGTGCAGTCGCCTCGTGGGGTCGCTTCGCCGCTGTGACCGCACCGCGACCGCAACACTCCTTCGCTCGGCCGACGAACTCCCGGGCGATGCCCGACCTGCACGCACTCGACCACGAGGCGTACGTCGAACGAGCCATCGAACTCGCGCGCGCGGCCGGTGACCGCGGCGACGGCCCGTACGGGTCGTTGCTCGTCCTCGACGACGCCGTCGTGATGGAGGAGACGAACCGGGAGCGCACGGACGACGACATCGCGCTCCACCCGGAACTGACGCTCGCCCGGCGGGCGGCGCGAGAACTCGCGCCGGCGGAACGCGAGCGAGCCGTGATGTACACGAGCACCGAACCGTGCCCGATGTGCGCGGGCGGTATCTCGATTTCGAGCCTCGGCGCCGTCGTCTACAGCGTCTCCGGCGCACGGGCGGCCGCGGAGTTCGGCGGCAGCGAAGGCGTCCCGTGCGGCGAGATTTTCGACCGGCGCGGGTGCGACGTCGACGTTGTCGGCGGCGTCCTCGAAGCCGAGGGGCTGGCGGTCCACCGCGAGTTCCGCGGCGACGACTGAGCCGGCGCCTCGACGCACGCGGGCGGTCGGTCCGCGGCCGTCACGCCACACTTTTCGTCCTCCGGGGAGTTCATCGACCGACGTGACCGCCAGATGTTGACGCGAGTCGAGTGGCGAGTGAGCCTCCGACTCGTCGGGACCGTGCTCAAGTGGCTGTGGGTTCCGCTCGCGCTTCCTCTCGGACTCGCCCTGTACGACGGGACGGCGCTCCTCCCGTTCCTCGTCCCGACGGTCGGAACCGTCGCCGTCGGTGCCGCTCTCGAACGACTGACCGACGAGGACAGCCTCGGCGAACGGGAGGCGTTCCTGATGGTGTCGGCGACGTGGTTGGCCGTCTCCGTCGTGGGGGCCGTGCCGTTCGTCGTCGCCGGCGCCGGAACGCTCGCCAATCCGGTGAACGCCCTGTTCGAGAGCATGAGCGGTATCACCACCACGGGTGCGACGGTGGTCGTCGACTTCGGCGCACACGCGCGGGCGGTGCTCCTCTGGCGCGCCGTCCTCCAGTGGATGGGTGGACTGGGCATCCTCGTCCTCGCGACGGCCATCCTCTCGCAACTGTCCGTCGGGGGCGCGCAACTGATGGAGACGGAGAGCCAGACCCGCGACGTCAACAAACTCACGCCGAAGATTTCGCAGACTGCGGGGCTGTTGGGACGGCTGTACCTCGGTCTCACCGCACTGCAGGTCGCCGTCCTCTACGGCCTCCACCTCGGCGGACTGGCACCCGCGATGACGCTGTACGACGCCGTCGCGCACGCGTTCACCACCATCTCGACCGCCGGCTTCTCTCCGCGCCCGGAGAGCGTCGCCGCCTTCTCGCCGGCGGTCCAGTGGGCCGTCGTCCCGTTCATGGTCGTCGGCGCGACGAACTTCTTCCTCGTCTACTTCGTCGTCACCGGGAGCCTCGACCGGTTGTACGAGAACGAGGAGTTCCGCTTCTACGTCGGTCTCCTCCTCCTGTTCGCCGCCGGCGTGGCGGGCATCCTGTTCGCGGACGGCGGGCCGCCCGCGGGCGTCGAGGAAGTGGCTCGCCACTCGCTGTTTCAGGTCGTCTCCATCGTCACGACGACGGGGTACGCGAGTACGAACTTCGACCTCTGGTCGTCGGGCGCGAAGCACCTGCTGTTCGTCTGCATGTTCGTCGGCGGGATGGCGGGCAGCACCACCTGTTCGATAAAGACGCTCCGGTGGCTGGTCGTCCTGAAGGCGTTCCGCCGCGACCTGTTCACGGCGTCGAACCCGCGGGCGGTCCGCCCGGTCCGACTCAGCGGGAGCGTCGTCGAGGAGGAGACGATTCGCGACATCTACGCCTACACGCTCGTGAGCCTCCTGTTCTTCATCGCCGCCACCGTCTTCGTCGCCGTCGACGCCTCTCGTGGGGCGCTCTCGATAACCGAGTTCGAGGCGATGGGCGCCGCCGCCTCCACGTTCTTCAACGTCGGACCCGCGTTCGGCATCGCCGGACCGTTCGCCAGTTACGAGCCGTTCTCCGTGCCGGCGAAACTGTTGATGACGTTCCTGATGTGGGTCGGCCGCATCGAGATAATCCCGGTGCTAGTGCTACTGACGCCCGCGTTCTGGCGGTCCTGAGGCGCGAGCGTCACATCCGCCCATCCGCAGTTTCGCGGGCTCGCCCGTTCGAGAGTCCGTCGAGGACGTGTTCGCGCAGTCGCGCCGTCGCGAGCGACCCGGTGACGTGGCCCCTGTTTAGAACGACCGGAGCCATCTCGCCGTACCCCGGTCGCTGCGCTTCGTACTCGATGATGCGGTCGTACCGTCCGAGTAGCGGGCGACAGTCGTCGGCGTCGACGGCCGCGAACGCTTCCTCGAAGTCGAGCACCTCCCGGAGACGGCCCGGGTTCCGGCGGGCCGGGGCACCCGTCAGTTTCCGGTAGGCCGAGGAGACGAACATCTCGCCGAGCGCGGCGCCCGCGAACATCGGGACGTAACCGTCGGCGGTGTCGAAACAGGCCCGGTGGAGGTTGGTCGCCCACCCGCCGAGGCTGATGCCGGCGAGGTGGACGGACCCGTCCGTCCGCTCGCGCGCTCGGACCGTCAGCTCCTCCATCAGACCGACCGACGCGGCGAGCATCCCGACGAAGTTCTCGAGGTCACCCATCGCCCGGGCGTACGCCGCGTTCGTCCCGTCGTGGAACGGGGCCCTGACGGCGACGACGTTGGCCGGAATCTCCGAGTCGGCGGCGACGAACAGCCGACGGAACGAGTTCGTCCCGAAGCGGCCGAAGTCGAACGGTCGCTCGCCGCTGCCGTGGTGGTAGACGAGCGTCGGATACTCCGGGCCGCGCCACCGCCACGGCACGTACGCCGCCTCGAACTCCCCGCACGGGGTGTCGACGGTCACCGTCCAACGGCCGGCTTTCGAGAGGGCGGCGGCGGCGACGTCGGCGTCCGCGCCGGCCGCGGCGTCGAGGAGCGACGGGGCCGCGAGCGAGCGAGCGAAGAACTTCGCGTCGCGGACGAGGAGGGCGCTCAGTCCCACGGTACCGACGTCGACGAGTTCGTGTACGTTCATTCGATGGCTCCGGTGCTACGCGCCGGTACTCGCCGCCGCGTCTTCTACCTGCTGGACCCTCCGACCGCGGGTACTACCCGCTGAGAACCATCGTCGTCAGTTAACTCCGTTTCAGACGTACTCTCTGTCGGTGAACGACATGACCAGTCAACTCCGTCGGTGGCACGTCCTCTCGACGGTGGCGATACTCGCGCTCGCCGCCGTCTCGTCGCTCCTCGGTCTCCTCCGACCGGGTCACTACCGGGACGCCCCCGCCCTCGTCGCACAGTATCAGCTGCAGGACCTCACGGTTCTCCTCGTCGGTCTCCCCGTCCTCGCGGTCGGCCTCCGGTACGCGATGCGGGGCTCTCCCCGCGGCCGTATCGTCTGGCTCGGCGCGCTGGCGTACTCGACGTACACGTGGCTGAGCGTCGCGGTTCAGGTCTCGTTCAACGACCTGTTCCTCGCGTACGTCGCGCTGTTCTCCCTCTCGCTGTTCACGCTCGTCGGCGGCCTCGTGACGACCGACGCGGCGGCCGTCCGGGAGGCGCTGGAGGGACGCATCCGCACCTCGCTGTACGCCGGCGCGCTGGTCGTCGTCGGACTCGGACTCGCGGCGCTGTGGCTCTCGGACGTAGCGCT
>NZ_WPCD01000105.1:0-12637 GCF_009741955.1 Halogeometricum sp. CBA1124
GTCAGTCGTCGCCGGGGGGCGACGCCGCGGCGGCCCGACTCGGTGGAGATGTCGAGTTCGTCCAGCAGTTCCTCCATCTCCGCGCGCTTCTCCTGGTGGTCTGCGAGGAACTCCCGCATCAGTTCGGCGGCCTGCTCCTTGCACCCGCCGCAGAGGCGTTCGCCGCCGACGCACTCGTCGTACACCTCCTTGGCGAACTCGTCGTCGTCGCCGGCCAGCAGGTAGGCGTACAGTTCGTAGACGGGGCACTTGTCCGCCTCGCCGCCGAGTTCGCGCTGTTTCTCGGCCGTCTCGCGCCCGCCCGTCGTCGCGGACTTCACCTTGTCGTAGCCCTCCTCGGGATCGTCCAACAGGGAGATGTGACTCGCCGGAACCGACGAGGACATCTTCCCGCCCGTCAGCCCGGTCATGAACCGGTGGTAGACCGAGGAGGGGTGGACGAAGCCGTAGCCGCCGTGGTCGACTTCCACCTCGCGGGCGAGTTCGTCGGCGTCGGCGAACGACAGGTCGAAGGCGTCGATGTGCTCGTCGTAGCGGCGTTTCTCGCCGTCGATCGCCTCCACGAGGGCGTCGAACGCCGCGTCGGTGGCGTTGGCGTCGAGGAAGCGGACGCGCCGGCGGAGGGGTTCCATCCCGGCGTTCGTCAGTTTCTCGACGGCGCTCTCGCGGACGTCCTCGGCGACGACGACGCCGAGTGCGTCGAGGTTCGCCTCCGAGAGCCACTCGCCCGCCTCCTCACAGCGCGGCGTCTCGGGGTCCTCGGCGAACGCCGCGCGGTCCTCGTAGGCGGCGGCGACGAGCGAGCGTTCGGCGTCCGTCAGTTCGAAACTCGCGTACGCCTCGGTCACCTTGAAGAAGCGCATCCGGTCCGACAGGTCGCGGGCGAGGCGGACGTGCGGGTCCTGGTCGGGGCCGACGGGGATGACCGTCGGTTTCGGCTCGTCCAGTTGGGGGTAGAGGATGTCCGCCATCTGCGTGACGACCGACTGCACGTGCGAGACGTTCGTACTGCCGTCGAAGCCGTAGATGGCCTCGAACTCCGAGTAGTTCGCCTTCGACCCGAGTTCGAAGGCGAGGTCCTGCAGTTCGCGGTTGTCGGACTGCCGGTAGAGTTCGCCCTCCTCGGGGTCGAACCCGAGTGCGAGCAGCGACAGCAGGTAGTCGCGCGCGTGTTCGTCTATCTCCTCCCACGTCATGCCGCGCGCGGAGTGGGCCTCCAGGTCGGCGATGAGACCGTACGCGTCGCCGCCCTGCTGCTGATGCCAGATTATCTCGTCGAAGACGAGTTTGTGGCCGATGTGGGGGTCGCCGGTCGGCATGAACCCCGAGAGGACCGCGAACGGGTCGCCGTCGCGCATCGCCTCGGCGACGGGCCGGTAGTCGCGGTGACCGAAGATGACGCCGCGGCGCATCAGGTAGTGCGGGTCCGGAATCTCCGGGAGCACCTCGTCGAACTCCTCGATGCCGAACTCCTCGAACAGTTTGCGGTAGTCCGAGATTGTCGAGGAACCCCACGGGTCCAAGGCCACGTCGTCAGCTCCTTCCGCCGAGGTACCCCCGTCCGTGCGGGGGTCCTCGCGTCCCGACGCGTCCGTCTCGGTGTCGTGGTCTCGTGTCATGGGGTGAGTCGGGCTACCGAAAGCCAGTCTATTCCACCGTTGGCGTCGGTGAGCGCAAAAACCATTCGTTTCCGCACCCCGCCGGAGAGCCGCACGTCCAAGGAGAGGTCGCGGGGCAGGAACGCGTGGTCGGGCGTGACGACGCGCACGAGGTCCGCGGAGTGGCTCAGGTCCGACACCGTCTCGAAGTCGGTGTAGACGCGGAAGTCCGCGCCGAACTTGAACCCGCTCTTGGGGACGGCGCCGGCGTCTCTGAGCGCCGCGTACGCGTGGAGACGGCGGTCGAATCGGCCGCCCTCCACGTCGCGGGCGAGCGCGACCACCTCGTCGGCCGCCACGTCGATGACGCCGCGGCGCGCGAGGTACGCGCCCTCGACGAGCGATAGTTGGAGCGGACCCTCCTCGGCGTTGCGGCCGAACAGTCGCTGCCCGTAGAAGCCGTGTTCGTACACCTCGTCGGGCGACTCGTAGCAGACCACCCGGTCGAGCAACAGGTCGGCGTCGAGTCCCGCCGGCGGAGCGTAGTCGTCGGTGCCGCTCACGTCCGGGTCGGCGTCGGTGTCGAAGTACGTCAGGTCGCCGTCCTCGTCGACGATGGCGAGGACGACGTCGCCGAGAGAGGCGGCGGCGACGGGTTCCCGTTCGCCGGTGAGGCGGACGCGGTACTCCACGTCGCCGTCCGTCGGCCCCTTCCCGCGCGGGTAGACGACGAAGTCGACGCCGTCGGCGTCCTCGACGCCCGGCCAGTCCTCGCGCGCGGGAGAGAGGTAGAATCCCCTGTCCCTGAGGTCCTTGTAGACGACGAACTCCAGCACCGCGCCGGTCCGAACCAGGAACTCGCGGAAGTCCATCCCGTCGATGTCGTCGAGGTCACCGCGCGAGAGCAGGTGCGCCGCCTCGACCGGCGCGAGTTCGAGGCGGTTGCCGTCCAGCGGCCGACCGTAGCCCCGAGCGTCGTAGAACCGCTGACGCGCGTCGTCCCCGACCCGAACGACGCCGTCGTGCAGTGTCGCGTCCATGTTGAGGAACGCGCCCGGCGTGGACATAGGGGCTACGATGCGGTGGCGTGGGTGCGAGAACGGACCGTCGAAGCTCCGGCACGGCGGGCCAGCGGACGGGGGCAGTTCTATCCCCGCGACGACCCATACAGCGGTATGGAAGACCACCGGGCGACGTTCGAAATCGACTCGAAGACCGACGCGCACGCCGTCGAACGACTGCTGGACCGCCTGTACGATTCGGTTCGAGAGGAGTCGCGGACGGTTCGCATGAACACGGAGGACTCGACGGCGACGCTGGCCGAGTTCGAGAGCGTCCGCGAGGCCGCCCGCCGTCCTCGGCCCGGCAGGCTGACCGTGGTCCTCGAACAGCGAGACGAACCGTTCGAGACGACCGACTGACCGGAGCGACGCCGTACTCGGCCGCCCGCTCAGGCCGACCGACGGACGGCGAACACGCCCGTGAGAGGTGCGCTCGAACGCTCACCCGCCGAACGCCTCGCACGTCCCGTCGAGGCACCGCCGCCCGCGGGCCGTCTCGAACACGGGGAGTCCGCAGTCGCAGTCGGCGACGACGACGCCGGCGGGAATCGCGAACGCCGCCTCGCAGTCCGGGTACGCCGAACACCCGGCGAGGAGGCGGCCGCCGCGGCGGACGACGGAGAGGGGGGACCCGCAGTCCGGGCAGATCCACTCGCCGTCGAACCGGTCGCGGACGGCGTCGTCCAGCGACTCGCAGGCGCGGTCCACGCAGAGTTCGAAGGCGGCGCCGCATTCGGCGCGCATCGTCGGCAGGCCGCAGTCCTCGCACGTCTCCTCCAGCACCGTCGCCCCCGCGGGGAGTTTGTACGTCGCGTCGGAGTCGAGTCCGACGACGGCGCCGCCGACGCGGACGAGTGGTTCGCCCGTCCGCGGGTGCGACCCGACGGGGACGCCCGCCTCGGTGGCCGGGTACTCCGCCCGTCCGCTCGACTCGTGACTCCGGACGCGGAGCACCTGGTCGCCCGCGCGGGCGACGAGTCCGAACCCGGCGTCGTCCGTCTCGACCGTGAGCGAGTCGGGGCGGGTCAGCCACGACACGGGCTGGTAGCCGTCCGCGTCGTGGACGAGGACGGTGCGGTCGGGTTTCACGACGACCACGACGCGCCCGCGCTGAGTGCGGGCGCGCGAGCCCTCGAACGTGGTCGTGCAGTCGCCGGCGAAGACGCGAATCGTCTCTGGCATGGGGTCGCTGGCCGCGCCCTGCGATAAAAACCGTCTCACGAAGACCTTTGAGTGATAGCGCCCCTTGAGGGAGGCATGGACGTCCCCGACGACGCGGTGTTGTTCGACATGGACGGCGTGTTGGTCGACTCAGAGACGTACTGGCACCGGTTCGAGGACGACTGGGTGTACGCGGAGGCCATCGAGTCCGGCAGCCCCTCCCACGAGGAGGTGACGGGCATGAACTACCGCGAGATTCACGACTACCTCACCGCGGAGTACGGCACCACGGTGACCAAAGAGGAGTTCGTGGCGGCGTACGACGACCGCGCGCAGTCGCTGTACGGCGAGCAGGTCGAGTTGATGGACGGGGCGAACGACCTGTTCGACGCCATCCGCGCGGCCGGGCGGAAACTCGGCATCGTCTCCTCGGCGCCGCAGGCGTGGATCGGAATCGTCCGCGACCGGTTCGGGCTGGACCCCCTCGACCTGATTCTCAGCGCGGACGACATCGACGACCCGGGCAAGCCGGAACCGCACATCTACGAACACGCCGCGGCCGAACTCGGCCTCTCGCCGGGCGATTGCGTCGTCGTCGAGGACTCCGTCCACGGCGTCGAGGCGGCCGCCCGGTCCGGCGCGTTCACCGTCGCCTACCGCTCGACGCACAACGCCGAGTTGGACCTCTCGCGGGCGGACGTGGTGGTCGACGGTCCCGAGGAACTGCGTCGGACGCTCCTCGACTGAGCGAGCGAGTGCGGTCGAGAACCGACGAGAGGCGACGAGAGCGCTCACTCCGATGCAGACGAGAGCCCGTAGCCGAGGCCAACCCCCCCGTTTCGCGTCGAGTAAACCCGGTGTTAGTTGCGAACGAGTCCGAGAGCGGTGTCAGTCCACGCGCACGGTGCGCGTCTCCGTGACCGGGTGGAGGGGGTCGTCCGGGAACGTCACCTCGACGCGGTAGGTCACCTCGTCGGCGGGCGCGCCGAAGACGCCGACGTGGACGCTCGTCTCGTCCGAGAGGTAGGTCCGCTTCGTCGTCATCTCCGCCTCGTTGTCCCCCGCGACGGCGGTCACGCGGACGCCCACGGCCGCACCGCCCGCGCAGTTGCGGACGCGGACCTCGCACATCTGGTTCTCCCCCGTCGCGATGCTGTCGGGGAAGCTCCCCCCAGACGATGTCGCGTCCGGGTGGGCGCGGGCGTTCTGCACCACCTGTCGCGCCACGCCGTCCGAGAGGCCCGCCCGCGTCAGTTCGGCGGTGCCGGCCTCGACCACGTCCTGCGGCGACCGGAGGCCGCCGGTGGCGAGTTTGCTCGCGCGGTTCGGTCCGATGCCGTCAACCGCGGTGAGGGCGACGGCGTCGCGGGAGACGCCGTGTTCGACCCGCGCCTCGACGCGGCGGGCGAGGTTCGCCGCGCGCGGCCCGGCGAAGGCGTCGAGGAACTCCCGGAGCGCCGAGAGCAGTCGGAGCGCGTTCTGCCGGATTATCCACGCGTCCGAGCGCAGGTCCGAGGGCGTGCTGTTCGACATCCCGGCGTGGAGGATGGCCAGCACCTTCCGCGGGCCGTCCTCCAGCGTCGTCTGGACGCCCGTGAGGACCGAGTCGACGGCGTCCACCTCCGACTGCCGGGCGGACACGTCGTGGAACTCCGCCGCTCCGGCGACCGCCTCCAGAATCGAGTCGTCGGTGATGGTGTCTCGCTCCGTGAGCGAGGCGAACCGGCGGGCGGTGTCGAGCCGGAGATAGTACTTCGAGGCGAGGCGGCCGAGGCGCGTCGCCTCGATGGAGAGGTCCTCGCCCATCTCGACGAACCCGCGGGCGACGAGGGTTTCGAGCGTCTCGCGCACCCGGTCGCGGAGGCCGTCGAAGTCGTACCGGTCGGGCTTCGAGCGCGCGCGCTGGTAGTAGAACGTCGTCCGCAACCACGACATCACGTCCTCTAAGTCGCCGATGGTGCCCATCGCTATCTCGGCGTTGAGGTGGGAGTCGAGGTCCTCGGCGAGGCGGGACTCTATCTCCTTGCCCTCGCGGAGGAGTCGCCGGTACTTGTCGGCGTCCGAGCGGTCGCAGACGACCCAGCCGTACCCCACGTCGTCGTAGCCGGGGCGGCCCGCGCGCCCGAGCATCTGGAGGATGTCCAGCGGCGAGATGTCCACCTCGCCCTCCAGCGGGTCGTGGTACTTCGTGTCGCGGATGACGACGCACCGCGCGGGGAGGTTGACGCCCCACGCCAGCGTCGAGGTCGAGAACAGGAGCTGAATCTTCCCCTGCTTGAACCACTCCTCGACCCTGTCGCGGTCGTCTTTCGCCAGTCCGGCGTGGTGGAAGCCGACGCCGTCGGGGACCGCCTTCCGCAACGAGTCGTTGCTGAGTTCCTTGGCCTCGTTGTGGAAGTCGTAGTCGCCGCGCGCGCCGATGGGGATGTCCCGCTTGCCGATTTCGTCGCGGGCCTTGCCGGCGGCGCGGACGGTGTCCTGTCTGGAGGAGACGAAGACGAGGGCCTGTCCCCCGTCGCGGATGTGTTCCTCCGAGAGGTCGAGCGCGCGGTAGAGCCGCCGGTACTTGTCCGCGAAGGAGTTCTCGCCGTGCGAGTACGTCTTCACACCGGCGTGCAGGTCCACCGGGCGGTAGTCGTCGCCGAACTCGAACGTCGTCTCCGGCGGCGCGTCCAGCCAGTTGGCCACGTCCTCGATGTTCGGCATCGTCGCCGACAGGGCGACGACGCGCGGGTCGCAGATGCGGCGCAGGCGGGAGACGGTGACCTCGAGGACGCCGCCGCGGGTGTCCGAGTCGAGGAGGTGGACCTCGTCGATGACGCAGCAGTCCACGTCGGTGATGAACGAGTAGCGCGCCGACTCGTGCTTCCTGGTGGCGGAGTCCGTCTTCTCGGGCGTCATCACGAGGATGTCGGCGCGTTCGGCGCGGCGGGGGTTCAGGTCGCGTTCGCCGGTGACGACGTAGACGGAGTAGCCGAGCGACTCGAAGCGTTCCCACTCGGACTCCTTCTCGTTCGTGAGGGCGCGGAGGGGGGCGATGAACAGGGCGGTGCCGCCGTTGCGGAGGGTGCGGCAGATGGCCAACTCGGCCAGCGCCGTCTTCCCGCTGGCCGTCGGGGCGGCGGCGACGACGTTGTCGTCGCGGTCCAGGATGGCGGGCGCCGCCTCCCGTTGCATCCGGTTGAACTCGTCGAACCCGAAGGCGTCGGCGAACTCGGGGACGACCGATTCGACCTTCACGCGAGCGACCTCCGAGGCGACGCGACAGCGAGAGTCATACGCGACACCCGGTTCTACGGACTAAAAGGCGTTTCTCCACGCGGACGCGAGCGGTCCGACGGCTACCTGTGACGCCGAAGTAAAAAGGGAAGTCGCGTTACGCGACACCGATGGCGGCCGCGACGAACGACCAGTCGGTACCGGTCTTGGGCTCTTCTTTCTTCGATTCGGCTTTCGTTCGGTTACGGGGGTGCTTCCAGTTCACACCGACGTTAGGATTTACTCGCTCTTGAGTATTTCGGATGTGTGATACGTCTGTCACGGTCTTCGATGGTCGATGCGAAACAGTCGTGAGGGACTGTCGGTCCGAGAACGGAAGGAGAGACCGTGAGAGACGGCGACGGGACCGAGGACGGGACGGCGACAGCGACGAGAGAAGCGAGGACGAGAAAACGAGGGGTGGAGTGGAGACGGTCACAGACCGGGACAGCGACCGACAGTCGCCGTCACTGGAGTCGTTGCTTGGTCGGTTCGCCGAACGAGGACTCGCCCACTTCGAGCGTGCTCTCGAGGAGGTTCTTGTGACCGCGCCGGAGTCGTTCGGAGACGGCCTGCTGGGAGATATCGAGTTCGGCGGCGAGGTCACCCATCGTGACGTTCCGCGGGACGTCGAAGTAGCCCTGTCCGAGAGCCGTCGTGAGGACTTCGTACTGGTCCCTCGACAGGCCGTACTGGCCGCGGCCGACCGACCCGTCGAGTTCGTAGATGTGCTTGATGGCGAACGTCAGGTCGCGTTCCTCGCAGAACTGCGCCGTCTCCGTGAGCGAGTCCCGGTCCGGGAGGAGGACCCGGAGTCGCCACGTGCCCTGCCCGCCGTGCATCTCGAGGACGGCCCCCTCCTCCTCCAAGAGGAGGTGAACGACGACGAGGATGTCCTCCGTCCACTCCATCCGGTACAGTCGTTCGTCGCCCAGGTCGTCCACGAGGCGCCACGTCTCGACCGACGAGTCCGACGACAGCGACTCCTCGAACGCGTCTAACCCGTCGCCGGAGACGCGGACGTAGGGGACGACGGTGTTCTCGTTCGTCGCGGCGACGCGAATGACCTCCAGTTCGCCGTCGTCGAGGGCGGGTAGTGACTCGCCGAGTGCGAACTCGTCTGCGTCGAGTTCGACGGCCGCGATTGTGCTCATCGTCTGAGGACGCATCCGCGACGAGTATCAAAGCGTCGGCCGCTCGATACGGTCTAGATTCGGTCACGAACGGGCCGCCTCGCAGTCCCGGAATTTGCCGACGTATCGCCGCTATTTTTCATGATATTTACACTTTTCAGACAGTCGTTTCTCGACGTGTGTGACCTTCCCGAGATTGTATGTAGTAGCCGATAGTATCGGAATCAGATATAATTTCACCCCTTCGGTTATAAAAACCAAGAATATACAACCACAATCAAGTACGGTGAGAGAGCCCATGTTTATTTCACCCCGATGGACCCCTACAAGAGACTCGACAGGGACCAGATGCCCTGTCACTGGCACGTCGTACGCTCGGACGACGGCATCGGCTTTCGGCACCGCGAACGCGACGTGACAGTCGAAGCCGTCGAGGCGGACGGTCCCCACCGAGAGTTCTCGGGTCGGTGGCAGTTGCGGTTCCGACACCGGGTCAACGAGGCGGAATCGTGCCGAATCGTCGGGCACGTGACGAGCGAATCCGAAGCGCTCGGCGCGCTGTTCTCGTGGATGGAGCGCATCAACGCCGCCGTCGAGAACTCCGATTCGGCGCTGAACGTCGCCAGCCTCGGCCGGCAGGTCGCGTCGGACGTGACCCCCCCAGAGCAGCACGCACTGGACGGCGTCCGACCAGCCCGACGACGGCGGCCCCCGCGGCCCGGGCCCGAACGACCGACGACTGCAGGGCGGCGGTTCGCCCGAACGGGTGCGGAGGTGACAGGTTCTCATGTCTGAGACCCCAGCGGAAGCCGTCGACGATTTCCGACCGAGCGCCGAGACCGAGATGGAACCGACGCGAGGGACGCGTCGGGCCGGCGGGACCGAACGCGACCTCGTCGTCGTCTCGAACCGCGAACCGTACCAGCACGGGTACGACGCGACGGCGGCGCGTCGTTGACGAACCCGTCGGCGGACTGACCGCGGGACTCGACCCCGTGGTCCAGCGGACTGGCGGCGACTGGGTCGCGTGGGGCGACGGCGAGGCGGACGCCGTCGTCACCGACGAGGACGACTGCGTGGCGGTTCCGCCGGACGACGAACGGTACACGCTGCGCCGCGTCTGGCTGACCGACGACGAGGTGACGGACTACTACTACGGCTACAGCAACCGGGTCCTGTGGCCGCTCTGTCACGACCTGGTCGGCCGGGTCGAGGTCGAGCCGAGGTACTGGGAGACGTACGAGTCGGTCAACGAGTCGTTCGGCGAGGCGGCGGCCGAACGGGCGACCGAGGACTCGACCGTCTGGATACAGGACTACCACTCTGCCTCGCGCCGAAGACGATTCGGGAGTCGCTACCCGAGGGCGCGAACACGGTTCAGTTCTGGCACATCCCGTGGCCGTCGTGGGAGACGTTCCGGGTCGTCCCCCACGCCGAGGAACTCGTCGAGGGACTGCTCGCGAACGACCTGCTCGGCTTCCACGTCGAACGCTACCGGGACAACTTCCTCGACTGCGCCGCCGCCCTCGACGGGACGCGCGTGGACCGCGAGGCCGGCGTCGTCCACGTCGACGGCCGGACGGTCCGCGTCGGCGCGTTCCCGATGGGCGTCGACGCCGAGCGAATCGCCTCGACGGCGGCGAACTTCGACCAGCACGCGTGGGCGCACCTCGCCGGGACGTACGGCATCGACCCCAACGTCGCCGTCGCCGTCGGCGTGGACCGCATCGACTACACGAAGGGCATCCCCGAGCGAATCGGCGCGCTCGAACGCTTCTGGGCGGACCACCCCGAGTGGCGCGGCGAACTGACGTTCGTCCAGAAGTCGAGCCACAGTCGGTCGCGGATACCCGCCTACGAACGCATCGCCGAGGAGGTCACCGCGGCCGTCGACCGGGTGAACGACCGGTTCGGCACGGCGACGTGGCAGCCCATCGTCCACGTGGACGACCACCTCGACCAGCGCGAACTGTACGGGCTGTACCGCCACAGCGACCTCGCACTCGTGAGCCCCCTCAAGGACGGGATGAACCTCGTCGCCAAGGAGTACGCCGCCGCGCAGGTCGACGACGACGGCGTCCTCCTCCTGAGCGAGTTCGCGGGCGCACACGAGGAACTCGACGAGGCGGTACAGATCAACCCGCACTCCCGCGACGGGTTCGCGACGGCCATCCACCGGGCGCTGTCGATGTCCACCGTCGAACGCCGCCGCCGGATGCGGTCGCTGCGCGAACGGGTCCGCGACAACGACCTGGACGCGTGGGTGACGGACGTCCTCGACGCCGCGAGCCGGGACCCCGAGGCGCTTCGGGCGGGTGGTCGCGATGTCTGAGGCGCGGAGCGAGGCGCTGGACGCCGCGGTGGAGACGCTCGCGTCCCGCCTGCCCGAACGGGAGGAACTCCTCCTCTGTCTGGAGTTCGACGGGACGCTCGCAGTCCCGAGAGAGACCCCCGACGAGGCGACGGTTCGGCCGGAGATGCGCGCCGCGGTGGCGGAACTGCACAGTCGTCCGAGCGTCACCGTCGCGGTGACGAGCGGACGGCCACTCGACGACGTGCGGACGCGCGTCGACCTGCCGGGCGTGACCTACGCCGGCAACCACGGCCTCGAACTGCGCACCGAGGGCGTGCGGAACGTCCACCCGGTCGCGGAGACGTACCGGCCGGACGTGGACCACGTCTGCGAGGAACTCCGCGACGACTTCGCCGACGAGGCGAACGTCGCCGTCGAACACCGGGGGCAGACGCTGGCCGTCCACCACCGGCGCGTTCCCGACTCGCGCGTGCCCGCCGTCTGGAAGGCCGTCGCGCGCGCCGTCGGCGAGTTCGCCAGCGGGACGCTCGCGGTCCGCGAGGGCGACGGCGAAGTCGAGGTCCGACCGGCCGTCGCGTGGGACAGGGGCAGCGTCGTCTCGTCGCTCCTGGACGAACGCGCCGCCTGTCTCCCCGTGTTCGTCGGCGACGCGCGGACGGACGAGGCGGGGTTCCGCGCGGTCGAACCCGACGGCGTCGGCGTCGCGTCGGCGACGCCGAGGAACGGGCGACGGCGGCGACGGAGTTCGTCCGCGACGCCGACGAGGCGACGGCGCTCGTGGAGTGGCTCTGTCGGACGGGCGTCGAGCGACTCGGCGCACCGGGACCGACGACGCAGCGAGGGCCGGCGGCCGGCGCGGCGGGCGACCGGTCCACGAAGTCCGACTGACGGAACGCGGGCCGAGCGGGGTCCGAGTAATCCTCACGCTTTTCACCTCTCCGACGAAGGAGTTCGTATGAGCGGCAGGCGGAAGCCCGACTGGTTGAAGATGCGCCCGCCGTCGGGGCGACGCTTCACGGACATCAAACAGACGCTGCGGGACCGCGACCTGCACACCGTCTGCGAGGAGGCGAACTGCCCGAACATGGGCGAGTGCTGGAGCGGCCGCGACGGCCCCGGCACGGCGACGTTCATGCTGATGGGCGACCGGTGTTCGCGCGGGTGTAACTTCTGCGACGTGGAGACGGGCGGGATGGAACCGCTGGACCCCGAGGAACCCGCGAACGTCGCCAGCGCGGTGGCGGAAATCGGGCTGGACTACGTCGTCCTCACGTCCGTGGACCGCGACGACTTGCCGGACCAGGGGGCCGCGCACTTCGCGCAGACCATCCGCGAGATAAAGCGCCGCGACCCGAGCGTCCTCGTGGAGGTGCTCATCCCCGACTTCCAGGGCGACGAGGACGCCGTCCGGAAGATAATCGACGCCGACCCCGACGTCATCGCGCACAACATCGAGACGGTCGAACGCCTCCAGTGGCCCGTCCGCGACAGGCGGGCGAACTACGCGCAGTCGCTGTCCGTCCTCGAACAGGTGAAGCGCGAGTCGGACATCTACACGAAGACGAGCGTCATGCTCGGACTCGGCGAGTACGACCACGAGATATACCAGACGCTGTCGGACCTGCGCGAGGCGGACGTGGACGTGGTGACGCTGGGACAGTACCTCCAACCGTCGCGGACGCACCTCGACGTGTTCGAGTACGTCCACCCCGACGCGTTCGAGACGTGGCGGCGGGTGGCCGAGGACGAACTGGACTTCCTCTACTGTGCGTCCGGCCCGATGGTCCGGTCGTCCTACAAGGCCGGCGAACTGTTCGTGGACGCCGTCGTCCGCGACGGCAAGTCGGTCGAACAGGCGCGCCGAGAGGCCCGGAGCGCGGCCGGCGACTGACACCGTATCGCACGACTGCGGCGCGACGCGACGACCGGCGGCGGTATCCCGCCCATAATTCTACACGTTCGTCCATTATCGTCCACCGTCAGCCGCACATCGGGGATAAACGTCAGCGTTCTCGGCGTGAAAATTGACGGTTTCGATTTCTCGGAGGGGTGGTTTGAAACTCTGTCGCGTTGGTGGCAGTATTTCTGCCCATAGTAAACTATTTACGAAAA
>NZ_WPCD01000309.1:0-2585 GCF_009741955.1 Halogeometricum sp. CBA1124
ACGTCGGTTCTGCGTCCTCTTCTTCGGCGTCGGCCTCGTCCGCGGCCGCCTCGTCGGCGGCGTCGGCGGTGGCCTCGGCGACTTCTTCTTCCGTCGTCTCGGCCGCCGTCGTCTCGGAGTCGTCGCCGGCCGCTTCGGCCTCTGCGACGTCGTCTTCGACGACTTCGACCGCTTCGTTATCGTTGTCTGTCATACTGCGTCGTCCGCGATGCGGATGAGTTCGTTGAGCTTGGCGGTTCGCTCGCCCTGGACCGTCCCCGTCTTGATGAAGGCGGCGTCGGTCGCGACGGCGAGGTGTGCGATGGTGGTGTCCTCCGTCTCGCCCGACCGGTGGGAGATGACGGCGTCGTACCCGTTCCGGACGGCGAGTTCGACCGCGTCGAACGCGTCCGAGAGCGAGCCGATCTGGTTCGGCTTGATGAGGATGGAGTTGCGGCGCCGGCGTCGATGCCCTCCTGCAGGCGTTCGACGTTCGTGACGAACAGGTCGTCGCCGCAGATGAGCGTCTGCTCACCCACGCGGTCGGTCAACTCGGCGAAGCCCTCGTAGTCGTCCTCGTCGAGGGGGTCCTCGACGTAGACGAGGTCGTACTCCGCGACCATGTCGGCGACGTAGTCCACCTGTTCGGCGGTGGACTTCACGTCGTCGCCGTAGACGTAGCCGCCCTCGTCCTCGTCGTACAGTTCGGCGGCCGCCATGTCGAGGCCGAACCCGATTTCGAAGCCGAGTTCGTCGGACACGTCGGAGACGGCCTGGTCGACGACGTCGAACGCCTCGCGTCCGAGATGGGCGGTGCCCACGCACCCTCGTCGCCCTTCGCGGCGGGGGTTCCGTTCTCGTCGAGAATCTCCGACACGCGCGCGTGGACCGCGGCGTTGGCGAAGACGGCCTCGGAGACGCTCGGCGCGCCGACGGGCGCGGCGAGGAACTCCTGGATGTGAGTGGCCTCCTTGGCGTGTTCGCCGCCGCCGACGACGTTGCCGAGCGGAACCGGGAAGTTCTCGCCGCGGAACGCGCCGCCGAGATGCTGGTACAGGGGTGCGCCGAGCACGTCTGCGCCGGCCTTGGCGGCCGCCATCGAGATGGCGACTGCGCTGTTGGCACCGATTTCGGAGAAGTTGTCCGTGCCGTCCGCGGCGCGGAGCGCCCCGTCCACTTCGCGCTGGTTCCCGGCGTGTACCTCGTCGACGAGGCGCGGGATGGCGTGGCGCCGGGCGGCCGCGATGGCCTCCGACGGCGGCAGTTCGATGGCTTCGTACTCGCCCGTGCTCGCCCCGCTGGGGGCGGCCGCGCGGCCGAACCCGCCGGACTGAGTGAGCACGTCCGCCTCGACGGTCGGGTTGCCCCGGGAGTCGAGGACGCGTCGAAGTCTAACGTCGGTGATGAGCGTCATTTTTTACCCTCTCGTTTGACCGTGAACGGCAGCACACCTGCGTCGTACTCCTCGGCCGCGATGAGGATGGGCTCGCTCTGGTCCGTGTCGAGCAGGACCGGCGCGCCGTACGACACCTGCAGCGCTCGCGCGCCGAGGATGCGTGCCTTCTCGTATCGGTTGTAGCGCTGGTGCATTATTGGTAGGGGGCGACGACGTCCACGAGGTCCTTGTGCGAGACCATCATGCGCCGGCAGCAGTGACGCTCGACGCCGAGCTCGTCGAGGACCTTCGCCGGGTCCTCGTCACCGTCGCGGGCGCGCGCTTTGAACTCGTCCCAGTGTTCACCGACGACGTTGCCGCACGTGAAACACCGGACGGGAATCATCATAGCTGAATCACCTCAGCGGTAGGACTTCTGGTAGCGTGCTCGGGCGCCCGGTCCGCCCCACTTCTTGGCCTCGGACTGACGAACGTCGTTGACGAGCAACGAGCGGTCGAAGTCCATGTAGGCGTCGCGGAGTTCGGCGTCGTTGAGATGCTGCACCAGCCCGCGCGCGATGGCGGTTCGCGTCGCGTCTGCCTGGCCGGCGAAGCCGCCGCCGGAGACGCTGACGTCGATGTCGACCTGCGAACGGAGGTCCTCGCCGGCGATGCGGAACGGCTCCAGCATCTTCAGGCGGGCCATCTCCGGTTCGGTCAGTTCGACTGGCCGGGAGTTGATACGGACGCGACCCTCACCGTCGCGCACGGTTGCGCGAGCGATGGCGGTCTTCTTCTTCCCTGAGGTGTTCGTTACCATGTGACGTTAGCACCGAGGTTCTCGGAGACCTCTCCGAGCGAGATGAACTTGATGTTCGACAGGCGGTCCAGCGAGGTGTCGTCGAGGACGTCGCCGTCCTCGTCGAACGGGTTGCCGACGTAGACGCGGACGTCGAGAGCGCCTCACGACCCTTGTCGGTCTTGTACGGGACCATCCCGCGCACGGCGCGCTTGAAGATGCGGTCCGGACGCTTGGGGTAGTACGGTCCCTGGTCCGAACCCACCTCGACGCGCTTGCGGTAGACGCTCATCACGTCGTCTTCGGAGCCGGTGACGACGGTGTCTTCCGCGTTGACGATGGCCACCTTCTCGCCGGCGAGCGCCTTCTGGGCGACTTCGCTGGCGACGCGGCCGAGGATGCAGTTTCGGGCGCGACGACGACGTCCGCGTC
>NZ_WPCD01000122.1:0-11112 GCF_009741955.1 Halogeometricum sp. CBA1124
GAGGAGAGCGGCGACGACGGCGACGACAGTAGCGGGCCCAAACGCCCGACTGCACTCGGAAGTCGAGACAACTTCTGGGGCAGCTAGACGGCGATACCTCGCCGCGCCGCGCGACGGACAGTCACATCCTTCGACTCTCGATTTCGACGCCAGCGCGACGATACAGTTTTTTGCGACCGGCAGGCGTACGCTCGGTCATGCACGACGCGGACAGCGGCCGGGACGTGCGAGGCGACGGCGGCGACGTTGACGCCGCGAACATCCTCGCAGAGACCGGGTTCGACCCCGAAGACAGCGTCCTGACCCGCCGACAGGCCGAGGTGCTGGCCCTCCGCGAACGCGGCGTTCGGCAGTCGACCATCGCGGACCTCCTCGGCACGTCGCGCGCGAACGTCTCCAGCGTGGAGTCGAGCGCGCGCCGGAACGTCGAGAAGGCGCGCGAGACCATCGCGTTCGCGGAGGCGTTGACCGCGCCCGTTCAGGTGGCCGTCGAAGCGGGGACGGACCTGTACGAGGTGCCGAAACGGGTCTACGACGCCTGCGACGAGGCGGGGGTGAAGGTGAACTACACCGCGCCGGACCTGATGAAGATAGTCGCCGACGACGCGGGGGACGCCGTCCACGGCCGCGAAATCAGCGAGTCGCTCCTCGTCGGCGTCACCAGTAGCGGCGACGTGCGGGTCCGACAGTCGACCGAAGAGTGACCTAGAACTCGCCGCGGCGCTTCAACTCGTCGACGAGCGTTCGCACGTCCTGCGCGCGGTCCTTCGGGACGACCAGCACCCGGTCGTCCCACGAGACGACGGCGAGGTCCGAGACGCCGACCAGCGAGACGTGGACGTCGTCGCCGGCGACGACGTTGTCGGCGGCGTCCAGCGTCCGGACGGTCACGTCGCCGACCGAGACGTTGCCGTCGTCAGCGCTCTCGCCGCCGCCGTCGCCGTCTCGCACCCGGTCGAACGCGTCCCACGACCCGAGGTCGTCCCACTCGAACGACGCCGGGACGACGACGGCGTTGGCCGTTCGCTCCATCACGCCGTAGTCGACGCTCACCGCCGGAACGCCCTCGAACGCGCGTTCGGGGTCGACGCCAGCCGCGAGGTCGGCGACGAGGTCCGAGAGCGGCGAGTCGCGGGCCGCCGCGAGGAGGGCGTCGGGCGTCCACGCGAAGATGCCCGCGTTCCAGTAGTGGCCGGCGTCGACGTACGCCCGGGCCGTCTCGGCGTCGGGTTTCTCGTGGAACGCCGCGACGGGCGCGTAGTCGCCGCGCGACGCGCCGGGTTCGATGTAGCCGTAGCCCGTGTCCGGGCGGGTGGGTTCGACGCCGAACGTGACGAGTGCGTCCGTCTCGGCCGCGACGCGGGCGCCGCGGCGCATCACGTCGGCGAACGCGCCGCCGACGCGGTGGTCGCTGGGCAGGACGACGACGACACAGTCGCCGACGGCGTCGCGGATGCGGTGCGTGGCGTAGACGAGTGCGGGACCGGTGTCCTTCGCGGCGGGTTCGACCACCACCTCGCGTCGGGCGCGTGGTCGGGCACGTCCGCGGCGAACGCCGGACGGGTGGAGACGAACACCTCGTCGGCCACGTCGCGGGCGCGGTCGACCGTTCGAGCGAGGAGGGAGTCCGTCGCCGAGGAGCGAGAGGAACTGCTTGGGGCGGTCCGAGCGACTGGCGGGGTACAGTCGGGACCCGGTGCCGCCCGCGAGGACGAGTGCGACGACGGGCCGGTCCGTCTCTCCGACTACCACGTCTCGACGACCCCGCTTCGCACGTCCTCGGCACAGCCCTCGCAGTCGGGGTGACCGGTCTCGAAGCACGCGGGACGGCCGTCGGCGCGACGGCGACGGCGCGTCGTTCGGCGTGCCGACGGCAGACGAGGCGGACGCGGCCCTCCTCGTCGCGCGGGAGGGCGGCGTCGGCCGCGTCCCCGTCGCCTCTGCCGTCGTCGTACGCCCGTTTCGCGCGGGCGTACTGCCGCCCGGCGGCGCGGAACTGCTCCCGTACGAATCGTTCGAGACGGTCGTCCATCGCTACTCGGCCGTGGGAACGCCGAGGCTATAGGTCCGTTGGTGGCCGAAAACGGGGGGCTGGAGGGTGCCGAATCCGCGGGTTTGGAGCCCACAGGCGCGCGATTTCAGTTTCAGAGCGCACGTAACCTTATTAACCATCGCGAGCCAACCGGCGTATGCCTCCCAATGGAAACCAAGGTGGAGGCGAGTGAAACCATGTCAGACCTGCGAACCCACGCAGAGGAGATTGCCGAGCAGTTTTCAGACCATCTGGAGGTCGACGCCGACGACGTCGAGGAGCGACTGCAGAACCTCGTCGACGAGTACCGGGTACCCGTCGACGAGGCGCGTCGCTCCGTCGTCAACAGCTACCTCGACGAGGCGGGCCTCGAACGCGACGAACTGGGTCGCGGCGGGAACGACGAGGTCCACCTCGCGGACATCGACCAGGACGAACAGTGGGTCGACGTCACCGCGAAAGTCGTCGAACTGTGGGAACCCCGAAGCGAGTCCATCTCGCAGGTGGGGCTCCTCGGCGACGAGTCCGGGCGGATGAAGTTCGTCTCCTTCACCACCTCCGATCTGCCGGAGTTGGAGGAGGGGGCGGTCTACCGCCTCGGGAACGTCGTCACCGACGAGTACCAGGGCAACTTCTCCGTCAAACTCAACCGGACGACCAGCATCGAACAACTCGACGAGGACATCGAGGTGGGCGACGACGCGACCACCGTCGAGGGCGCACTCGTGGACATCCAGTCCGGGAGCGGCCTCATCAAGCGCTGTCCCGAGGAGGGCTGTACGCGCGTCCTCCAGAACGGCCGCTGTAACGAACACGGCAACGTCGAGGGCGAGTTCGACCTGCGCATCAAGGGCGTCCTCGACGACGGCGACGAGGTCCACGAGGTCATCTTCGGCCGCGAGATGACCGAGGAACTCACCGGCATCTCGCTGGAGGAAGCTCAGGAGATGGCGATGGACGCACTCGACACCACCGTCGTCGTCGACGAGATGCGCACGGACCTCGTCGGCGCGTACTACCGCGTCTCCGGCCCCGAACTGGGTCGGTACGTCCTCGCCGACGACACCGAACGACTGACCGAACCGGCCGACGCCGAAGCAGTCCTCATCAAAGCGAGGTCGATCTAAATGAGTTCCAACGAAGTCCCCACCCGAGAGGTCGCCCGGCGAGTGTTCGCCGAAGAGTTCAACGACGCGAGTTACACGTTCAAGGAGTCCGACGACGAACGCGCGCCGGTGTACCTCCTGCTCCCGACGGGAGAGAAGGCCAACCGCATCTTCCTCGTCGGCACCCTCACCGAGAAGGAGGACGTGGGCGAAGACAACGAGTACTGGCGGGGCCGCATCGTGGACCCGACGGGCACGTTCTTCGTCTACGCCGGGCAGTACCAGCCCGAGGCCGCGAGCACGCTCCGCGACCTCGAAGCGCCCGCGTACGTCGCCGTCGTCGGCAAGCCACGGACGTACGAGACGGACGACGGCAACGTGAACGTCTCCGTCCGGCCGGAGTCCATCAACGTCGTGGACGCCGCGACGCGTGACCGCTGGGTCGTCGAGACGGCCGAACGCACGCTCGAACGCATCGAGCGGTTCGACGACGAGGGCAACGAGTACGGCCGCATGGCCCGCGAGGAGTACGACCTGCCCACCGACCGCTACAAGAGCGCCGCCGTCTCCGCGTTGCAGAGCCTCGACGAGTCCGACGGCGACGAACTCGGCGGCGACGCCGACACCGCGTCGCCCGAACCCGGCGCGTAGACGGACCGCCGACGCGACTCCGTAACGGCGCCGTCGGTTCCTGCGCCGCCAGCGGCGCCGGGACCGACGCTGCGTCCCCCGAACGCCCGTTTTTCCACCCCGTGTCTGACGAAGCATTAAGTAGGCCGGCGAGACAACGTTGGGACGATTCATGGGCAACAAGAACAAGACAATCTCGTTCCGCGTCAACGAGGACGCGTTCGAGACGCTCCGGGAGATAGCCGAGGAGCGGGACATCTCGCTGTCGGCCGTCTTCCGGGACTACGTGGACACCCTCGTTGCCCACGACGGCCAAGTCCAAGTCGTTCCGGAGCACGAACTCGAACAGATGGACGGGGAGGAGTCGAAGTCGTTCCCGCCGAAAGTCCAGGTGCCGAAGAGTTTCATCCGGGAGCACGAGCGTCTCGAACTCGAAGCTGACCACCTGCGCGAACAGCTCGAAGAACACAAGCGCTACGTCAACTACCTCCGCGAGCAGGTCGAAGACGAGGAGGAGGAGGTCATCCAACTGGAGGACCTCGACGCCGACGCGGACGAACCGTCGTTCCGCCTCGGCTGACGCCGACCGCGCTTTCGTGCCGTCGCCCGTCTGCCGCCGCTACCCCGTGAGCGCCTGCCGTGCCTCGCGGGCCTTCTGTGCCATCTCCTGGTCGCCCTCCACGTCCGAGAGCGTCTCGACGGCTTCCAGCGTCCGGACCGCGTCGTCGAGGAAGGAGAGCACGTCGCCGGGATAGGCGTACACCATGTACTCGTCGCCCATGACGTCCACGATGGCCTCCGGGCCGAGGCCCTGCGCCCGGAGTTCGAGGAGGTACTGCACGAACTGCCGTTCGGGGTAGCCGGTGTACAGGTCGTCGGGGTTCTCCGGGTCGAGGAAGTCCTTCGCGAAGTCGAGCAGTCTGTCGCGCGTCGCCGAGTCGACCTTCGAGAGGCCCTCTCCGGAGTAGAGCACGTCCATCGTCGCGCCCTTGAACGCGCCCTTGGGGATGTTCACGTCCAACTGCGAGACGATTTCGCGGTGGTTCTTGAGGTATATCTTGTCCGTGATGGCCACGGTTGCCTGCTCTAGTCCGGTCGGCGGCAAAAGCGTCTCGGTGGGTTTCGGCGTGCGAGGCGGGCACACGCCCGGAGAGAGTCGTAACGTATTTCTGTGGCTCGTGGTTACCTGAGGGTGCGTGTCCGGGTTAGGGTAGTGGACTATCCTTCAGCCTTGTGGAGGCTGAGACGCGGGTTCGATTCTCGCACCCGGACCTTTCTGCTGCGAACAACGTGAGCAGGCGAAAGTCCGTACTGCGAGAATTGAACCACGCGAGACGAACGGCGTGAGTCTCCCGCCGGGGTCGATGCTCGCACCCGGACCGTCTTGCGACGCGCTCGGAGCAGTGGGTCTCGTTCTCGCTTGGAGTCGGGGAGCGGAACTGGTCGAGGGGCGAGTGAGCGCTCGTGCCGACGGCCCGTTCGGCGGCGGAACCGGAGTTCGGACGGCGAAACCGAACAGGGCCGTACGAGACTCCGGACGTGTCGATTACGTCTGCCTGTCGTCCACCGGTTCGCCCCGGATCATTCGTTCGGACCGGTCGAGGGTATCGAGATACGCCCGCTTCGTCGGCTCGTCGCCTCCCTCGGACGAGAGGAGGGCGGTTATCCACCGTGCCGTGGTGGTCGGACCCCACCGGTCGAACACGTCGGTCAGGTCGACCGCATCGCTGTCGGATAGTTCCGCCAGGACGAACCGTGCGAGTGCGCCCTCTGGCCGGTCTGGGAACCGTTCGCCGAGCGTCGAGAGGCCGGCGACGACCGCCGGGTCCGTCTCCAGCCCACAGAGCGCTATCGCTCGGGCGACGTCGTCCACCATCGTCTGCTCCGCTAAGGCCTGCGTCTCCGAGTCCATCGGTTCGGTGATTCGGAGTTCGACGGAGTCGGTGAACACGGCCGATTCGGAGGTGTCGGGGTGATAGCCGACCCGCAGTTCGTACGAGCCGACGGTGTCGAAGGTGAACCCGTCGGACGCGTAGAACAGGAACAGACCGGACTCGATAAACTGTCCCGCCGACAACTCGACCGTCCGGGGCAGGCTGTCGACGGTGATGACACCCCGTAGCTCGTTTCGTTGCCCGCTCGGGTCGGTACACTCGACCAGAACGTCGCCCTCGACGAGGTTCAGCCGATTGCTGACCGTCACCGATTCGGAGCCCTCGTTGCGGATCCGTAACGCAGGGAGGACGAATTCGCCGCGGGCTTTCGACTGCGGAACGTTCGTCAAACGAGCGCTGATATCAGGCGTCATCTGTCTCGGTGTCGCGGCGCGTTCGGAAGTCGGTCAGTACGTCTCGTGCGTCCTCGACCTCTGCTGCGTCGTACCTGTCTAGTGCGTCGAAGCGGTCGATCAACTTGTCGAGGACGGGGGCGTCCGTCTCGCCGGGCGGTGTTACGGCGGTTGCGACGCGCATCGTCTCGAAAGCGGAGCGATCCTGCACGGCGAGTTCGAGGAAGTAGCTCGCAGTGTCTCGGTCCGAGTCTCTGAGGACCCTCCCTCGTCGGACGTCTCGAACGTCCCGCGAGTAGGCGTTCGAGAGGACCACGGACGCCGCCGTGCCGAGGTCGGTGGTAGTGAAGTCCTCGGCGAGCGACCTGAGCCTGTCCTCCGCGCCGGCGTCCACTCCGAGATCTCCGACCGCGATGCTTCGGCCGACGCCTCGTTCAGTCCGAGGGTGCTGAGGTCGAGGCTATCCTCAGAGAGCGGTGAGTGAGTGAGAACGTCGGTCGAGGGGCTTCGAAGCGTCCGGTCGCCGAGGTCCAGTTCCGCCCACAGCGTGTACGGACCCGGCCGGTCGAAGGTGAATCCCTGATTCGTGTACAGGAGCTGTACCCGGCCGGTGAGTCGCTCGCCGGGGTTCAGACGGGTCGTCTGCCGGTCCGTACAGAAGCGAACGACGTTCCGGGGCGTGGTCCGTGTCCCGTCCGGTGACCGCACGTGGAGGCTCAGATAGTCCTCGGTGATGTTGAGCGCCGACGTCACGTCTCGAGGCTCGTCGGTGGGGTTTTCCACCGTGACGTCCACGATAACCAATTCCCCGGGAAACACCGTCTCGGGGAGGTTCAGGTCGAGTACGAGCTCATCGCTCTCCGGCGCGTCGCGGTCGTACGTCAGGTCGCTCGGGGGCGCCGGTCCGGAGCCGACGTCGCCGTGACCGTAGCCGAATCGCTTCCACCGCGGCTTGACCTGCGGGTCGGGCGAGTGAACCAGCGACGTCCTGTTGTGGTCGTGGAAGGCGAACGTCGCGACGTCGGGGAAGGGGTTCGCGGCACTCGCCGCACCGATCACGTCGCTGGTCTGGTTCATTATCGTCTTCCCGACGGGCACCTCGTGTTCGTCGGCCTCGGATGGTAGAGGTTGAACCCGTGGCCGATCTCGTGGACGGCAGTTCGGAGAAACGCGAGTGGGGTTTCGCCCAGCTTCTTTCCGCGCGCCGACTCGCGTATCCGTCGGTCGTCGGGGAGTTCCGGGTCGAAGAAGAGCGCCACTCCTTCGCGGTACGGCTCCGTATCGTCGAACATGATCCCGAGCGTGCTGTAGCGTTTCATCTCGGACCCGACGAGCAGCCAGAGCCGCCACTTGCTCGACTCCGGCGGGACCGTGCTGTGGTGGCTCTCGAGCAGTTCCCGTATCTCGGTCAGCGTCAGGTCCCGCTCCTTCGGGATGCTCGTCTCGTCGACGGTGACGGCGAACTCGATTCCGGTGTCGGAGTACACGTCGCGAAAGCGCAGCGGCTGTCTCGTGTTTCGGTCGGCCGACTCGACCCACACCCGTTCTTCCATCACGTCCACTTCGAGCAGACAGCCTCTGTAGTACGGCGCAGTCTTGTAGGCCGTGAGGTCGAACTCCGTCCCACCGACCGTCGCCGTTCCGGTCAGCCTGAGCGTGGGCTGTGGCAGCCACGAGCGCGTGACGGGTTCGGCCGACACTCGAACTCGACGCTCCCGTCGCTACGTTCCTCACCGAAGTCCTCCGCATCCGGGTCCCAGACGTACTGTCGCACGTCGCATCGAACGAGGCCCTCTCGGTACGACGCGCCCAGACTGCGAAAGTACCAGCTGTACTTCGAGTTCTCGAACTGGGGATACCAGTTGTCCCCTATCGTGAGCGAGTCGTCCGGGCGCGTGTTCGAGGCGCGTCCGTCCTCGCACGCGGGGGCCTCGACGTAGACGTCGCCCGAAATCCGGACGCGGTCGTCAGTCCGAGACTCGACCCGCATCGCGCCGTGCGTCGTCGTCGCGTCGGACGACGCCTCCCCGACCGGAGACAGCCGGAGGTACCAACTGCCGTCCAGGGCTTCCAGACTACACGGCCGGTCGATAGACGGGTCGGTGCTCGAGGAAGCGCACTCGCACTCGTCCGGTCCGGCGGACCGCGCTCCCCCCTCGTCGTAGACGAGTCGCCCCGTCCGGTCGGCCGTCGGATTCTCGGGTATCAGCGGACGCGACGGCCGCTCCCGTCCTCGCTCGGAATCGCATCGATCGGAACGCCGTTCATTGGTCTGGTGACTGTCGGGCTGTCAGTGGTCGAGGTAGGCGGTCAGGTGGTCCTCGGGAACGTCGCTCCCGGCTCCTTTCACCGCGCTGTTGATGCTGGTCGCCATGACGTCGAAGAACACCGAGTACCGCGTGATCAGGTCCGTGTTCTGCGTGAACGTCTCCTCGACCGGGTGGGTCTTACCGTCTATCAAGGTGTTCACCGCCCGGGACTCGAAGTTCTTCGAGCGTTCGAACTCGTCTCTGTGCTCTTCGAGACTCCTGCAGAGTTGGTCGACCGAATTCTTCATCCGGCCCATCTGGTGATGGTCCATCTCCAACAGCGCCATGATGTCGTCCCAGGTGCCGGTTCTGTCTCTGAGGCTGTTTCCGACGTCGCGTTTTGCGTCTATCTTGAGGATGTCGGCACAGACTTCAACGCGTCCGCGCCGGGGTCGGCGTCGATCATGTCCCAGAGACGCCCGCCGTAGGGGCTATCGGACGCCCGGTCTAACACCTGATCCATCTGGTCCAGCCGGTCCATCTGGTCCCGGACTTCGGGCCGGATGCCGCTGTCGTCGGGTTGGGACCGGAAGTGGGCGATGAGTTCGCTCTGGCGGTATTCGGCCTGCTTCCACTTCGACCGCGCCAGGTTCGCGTTCTCGACCGTCTGGTCGAAGCTCTCCATCGCGTTCCCGTCGCCCATACTCTGGGGGAGCGTGTTCCCCTCGATGTCTTTGGCCGCCGCGAGTTGGTACTGACTCTCCGCCTGGTAGGTGCGTGCGACCGCCTGGTGGCGGGCTGCTCCCACCTGAAGCGTCTTCATCTCCGTCGCGGGGTCGACCGACGAACTCGAGCCGAAGAAGGCGATTATACACATCGTCGCGACGCTCCTGGACTCCGCTCGGCTGTTGTTGCTGTCTGTTCTCCTGTCCCTGTCGCCTCACCGTTTACCATCGTTCACACCCATCCTGCTATATGTTACCATTCCACATAGCACCTAGAATGTTGACAACCCTGCATCATAAGATTTTTTCATATTTATATTTATTTCTCTAATCGGATACGTTCGCCGCGACTATCGAGGTAGCAGAGGTGCGCCGACGGTTCGGCCGACGTGACGATTGAAAGTGCTAATTACCGTAACATTATAATACTAGTTACTGTCTGTATCTCTTGTCGTTCTACGAGCCAAGTTGCGCAGTATAGTGTGTCAGCTCGCCTATCACTATCTATCTACGCAGTAGGGGTTAGTCACGGGGTCCCATAGACAAAGACGTCGAGAGGCGTCGGGGAGGCGCCTGGGAGAACGACAGATCATGACGATGCCGACACATCCGCTGGACGACGTGGGGGAGCACCGTGAGTACCACTACATCGAGTACGAGTCGAACGACGACACGGTGTCAGTCATTCAGGACTGCCAGAACGAGAGCGCGTGGCTTCAGTCCACCGTCTCCGTTCCGGTCGAACCGTAGGGGTCTCCGGGGGGAGACGCCGTCCGCCGGTCGAGGATGAGCGACCGGGGGGCCACGAACGGGAGATAGCGACGTATCGTTCGGGAACTGCGACAGAGTCGGAAGGAGTGTGTCGTTCGCGGGGAGTTCGCCCGCCGTTCGACGGCGGGGGAGCGACCGAGGCGACGGGGGGAACTTACGCCTCGCCCGCGTCGACCAGTTCCTCCCACCTCTCGACGCCCGCTTCGGCGACGGTTCGGTCCTGTTCGACGGCACCGCCGGAGGCGCCGATAGCGCCGACGACGTCGCCGTCTCTCGTCAGGGGATAGCCGCCGCCGAAAACGACGATTCGGCCCTCGTCCGTCGTCTGCAGTCCGTACAGCGAGTTACCCGGTTCGGAGGACTCGGCGAGTTCGTGCGTGGGGGTGTCGAGTGCGGCCGACGTGTAGGCTTTGTTCTTCGAGATGGAGACGGAGGCCAACCACGCGTCGTCCATTCGGTGTTGCGCGACGAGGTTCCCCTCGCCGTTGGCGACGGTGACGACCATCGGCTGTCCGATTTCGTCCGCTCGCTGCTCGGCCGCCTCGACGAGTTCCTTCGCCGTATCGAGGTCGATTGCGTAGACCATCGACTGACGGTTGCGTCAGGAGCCCGTTAGATGTTCGTGTTTTGATAAGTGATCCTACCACGACGACTTCGAATGTGTCCGATTCGTGACCGAGTGAGAGACGAGAACGTACGCGGACCGACGACCGCTCGCGCGCCTCACACTATCGGGGAGTCACGTCGTCCGCTCCGACCGTTGGTGGTGTACCGACTGCGTCACGACGGGTGCTGCGGGGTACTTCTGGCGGTACTCCTCGCGCGTCGTCACCGCGCCGGTGCAGTCGCGGCCGGTCAGGTGAGGCTCTTCGACCGATTCGACCAACCGACCGCACTCGCGGCAGGCGACGTAGTGGACGTCGGCGATTCCGTCGGTTGCGGACGCACCGTCTGACATGTACGAACAATCGTGATGGAGTTACTTAATTACGAACGGAATACCTCACCTTCCCGATAGTTTTCGACGGGCGTAACGCGCGCGGACGAGCAACGTGGGTCGGTCGTCGCGACGTCGCGGTACGGCTATCCGTCCGGGCGGCGTAGTCGGTGGCATGGACGTCGCCATCGTGACCGTCGGCAACGAACTGCTCGCAGGCGACATCGAGAACACGAACGCGACGTGGTTGGCGCGGGAACTGACGAGGCGGGGGGGCGGAGGTAGTCCGCATCGTCACCGTCCCCGACGAGGAGTCGGTCATCGCCGAGACGGTCGGCGGGTGGGCCGAGGCGTTCGACGCCGTCGTCGTCACCG